>JBFEJM010000001.1:0-25818 GCA_041553175.1 Gammaproteobacteria bacterium
CGATAGACCTCGCGCACCTGGTCTTTTTCCAGGTAACGCTCGAGCTGCCGGCACAAGTCGCTGATCAGCAACCGCGGCTCGATCTCGTCCTGCGCCAATTGTTCTGGAGTGACCGCCATGTTAATCCCGCGCCAGCGCTGTGAGTGTCCGGACACGAACAAACCCGCACGCCCGCTGGCGGGCGCACTGCTGTGTCAATTGGGATCATAGGCCAAAGGGGTGCCCAGCGTCACCCGAAGAGGAACTACCGCAGGCTGGGGGAGCGAACCGGTCCGCTCAGGTGTCGTCTTCTTCCGCCGCGGCGGCGGGAGCAGCGGGACCCGCGTCATCACCTTCCGGGGCAACAGTCGGCGCATCGGCGGCATCGGCAAACAGGGCCTCGGCCTGAGCTACAGCGTCCGGCGCCTCTTCGACCTGCTCGTCGACGACATCCAGAATGGAAGGCCCGACCAGTCCGTCGGCAATCTCCCGCAGCGCCAGCACGGTCGGCTTGTCGTTTTCCCAGGGAAGGGTCGTTTCAGAGCCGTTGGCCAGCTGCCGTGCACGTTTGGAAGCCACCAGTACCAGCTCGAAACGGTTAGCTACGTTGTCCAGACAATCTTCAACGGTGATGCGCGCCATGGGCCCTGACCTTATTTAACGGATTAATGCGGGAGGAGGAGTCTACCCAATTCAGGTGTTTGATTCCAGCAGGTTGGCCAGCAACCCGGCGTGACGCTGGGCCTGGCGCGGCTGACGCAGGCGCTGGGCCCGGACCACGGCCATCAACTCCTCCAGCGCCGTCGGGAAATCATCGTTGATAATAAGGTAATCATATTCGGCATAGTGGGCACTCTCGCTGACGGCACCCTGCATGCGCCGGGCGATGGTGTCATCGGTATCCTGGCCACGTCCGCGCAGACGCGATTCCAGCGCCGCGCGCGATGGCGGCAGGATGAATACACTGACCACATCCGGCCAGGCATCGCGTACCTGGCGCGCGCCCTGCCAGTCGATATCCAGGAATACGTCCTGCCCCTGCAGCAGCTGCGCCTCGACCGAGGCCCGCGCTGTACCATAATAGTTATCGAACACCCGCGCGTGCTCGAGAAAGGCGCCGTCGGTGATCATCGCCTCAAAAGACGGTACATCGACAAAATGATAGTCACGACCGTCCTCCTCGCCGGGCCGCATGGCACGGGTGGTATGCGACGTCGAAAACGCCAGCCCGCCCAGGCGTTCCATCATGGCCCGGACCAGGCTGGTCTTACCGGCCCCGGACGGCGCCGAGACAATAAAGAGTGCACCTTGCATGGTTGTATCCGTTCTTCTTGCTCGTGAGGGAGAAAATTAGCATGCGCCGCGCGGGACTGGGCGCCTATTCGACGTTCTGCACCTGTTCGCGCATTTGCTCGATCAGCACCTTGAGTTCGACCGAGACCTTGGTCGTCTCGCTGTCGGCGGACTTGGAACCGAGGGTATTGGCCTCGCGATTGAATTCCTGCATCAGAAAATCCAGCCGCCGGCCGACCGGCTCATTGCCTTTGAGCACCCGGCGGACTTCGGCGATATGGCCGGTCAGACGGTCGAGTTCCTCATCCACATCCATCTTCTGCGCCAAGTAGGCCAGCTCCTGTTCGAGTCGGTCCGGGTCCGGATTGCTGCTGAGCTCTTCCACGCGTATCCGCAATTTGTCGCGGATGCGCGCCAGAACCTCCGGCAATCGGGCCCGCACCAGTTCGACCAATGGCGGCATCGCGTCCAGCCGGGCCAGCAATACCTCTTTGATCTGGACGCCTTCGCGTTCGCGGGTCGCGACCAGCTCTTCGAGCGCCTGATCGAACAGCGTCAGCGCGGCCTCGGCGAGCGGCGCGGGATCCGAGCGCTCCTCCAGGATCACGCCCGGCCAGCGCAGGATGTCGAGCGGTGACGGCGCCGTCGCCTGGGCCAATCGACCCTGAATCTGGTCGCTGGCACCAAGCACCTGTTCCACCACCTGCTCATCCAGGCGCAAGGTTTCGCGCCGCTGGGCCGGCTTATAGCGCAGGCTGCAGTCCAGCTTGCCGCGGCCCAGCCGGCGGGTGGCACGCTCGCGAATGGCCGGCTCCAGGCCGCGCAGCTCATCCGGCAGCCTGAGGCCGAGTTCGAGATAGCGATGGTTCACCGAACGCAGTTCCCAGGTCAGAGAACCCCACTCGCCTTCGCCCTCCTGGCGCGCGAACGCCGTCATGCTTCGAATCATGATTTGTCCATAAGGTGATGAATTTCCAAACCAGGAATGCTTGTTTTCCTCAAGTAGCCTGGGTGCGCTGCCGATTTGAGCCCCAATGGTACGGCTTTGCGGCCGGCCGCGAAACAGCACCGGCAAGCCAGCCGCCGCGCCCGATGAAAGCGTCGTATATACAGATAAGTAGGCTTGATGAAGAAACACCCTCCAGCGCTGCCCAAAGGCACTCGCCTTGATCGCTATCTGATCGAAAAGACCCTCGGCGGGGGCGGGTTCAGTGTGGTGTATCACGCCCGGGATCTGGACAACGGCGAACCGGTCGTCATCAAGGAATACATCCCTAACCGCCTGGCGCAGCGACGTAAAGACCTGAGCGTGGCGCCCAAGAGCGAGGACGACACCAGCCGCTTCAATCGGGGCCGCATGCTGTTCTTCCAGGAGGCCAGCGCGCTGGCCACCCTGAAACACCCCAACATCGTCAACGTGCTAAGCTTTTTCCGCGCCAATGGCACGGTGTATATGGTGATGGAATACCAGGATGGCAAAAACCTGCAGGCCTATCTCTCGGCACGGCGCGGGAACCTGAGCGAGAAGTTCCTGCGCACCGTGTTCCCGCCGCTGCTGGATGGGCTGGCCGCCATCCACAGCCAGGACCTGCTGCACCTCGACATCAAACCCGGCAACATCCATATTCGGCCGGGCGGACAGCCCCTGTTGCTCGACTTCGGCGCTGTGCACGGTTTTCCACAGAGCCGGCAAAGCCAGCCCGGACAGGTCGTCAGCCCCGGATTTTCACCGATCGAACAGTACGAAGTGAATGGCTACGTCGGCCCCTGGACTGACATCTACGCCTTTGGTGCAACCATGCGCACCTGTATTGACGGCAAACCGCCACCGCCCGCGAAACAGCGGCATGAACGCGACAACCTGCGCAGTGCGCGCAGCGCCTTTCGCAAGCGTTACTCGGACAGTCTGCTGGCGGCCATCGACTGGGCGATGGAGGTCGATCCGATGCTGCGCCCCCAGTCCGTGGCCGAGTTCCGCACCGCACTGTTGGCGCAGGATTCAGCGGAACCGGATTCCGGACCGGCCTCTACTTTTGAACGACTGGTGGGCAGCCTGCCCTGGGGCAAGGGGTAGAAGATGCTGTTCTCCGTCGGCCAAGCCAACCGTCTCGGCAATCGCGCCAGCAATCAGGACCGCTGCCTGATGCTGGAGCGCAACGATACGGTCATTCTGGCAGTGGCCGACGGCATGGGCGGACATGCCCGCGGCGACCTCGCCGCCCAGGCCTTTGTCGACTCCCTCAGCCGTCAGTTCTGCAGCCGCGACGAACTTGACGATGCTGCCAAGTTTCTGCGTGGCGCGTTTCCGGAGGCGCACCGTACCATTCAAAGGGTCGGTCAGGCGCAAAACCCGCCGCTGCAGCCATTGACGACAGGTGTAGCCTGCATCGTCCAGGACGGTGTCGCGCAATGGGCGCACATCGGCGACAGCCGCGCCTATCTCATCCGCGACGGGCATGTCGAGTTACGCACACGCGACCACACCCGGGTCGCCGATATGATCGAGGCCGGCCTGATTACCGAACAGCAGGCACGCATCCATCCACTGCGCAATCATGTCAGCATGTGCCTCGGTGGCACGCCACAACCGCAACCGGTCACACTGGGCCCGACCATCTACCTGGTGCCGGGCGACACCTTGTTGCTGTGCAGCGATGGTTTGTGGTCAGCCATATCCGAGACACGCCTGCTCGAATCTCTGGCTCAGGACGAGCTTGCTGAAGCGATCGACGCGCTGGCCGAGATCGCGGAGCGTGCAAGCTACCCGCAAAGCGATAATGTCAGCGCTGTCGCGCTGCGCTGGGAGGGACCGCAGGCCTGCCCCCTGGCAACCGATGAGGACAGGCCGCATCCGAGCCGCACGTTCGAGGGCGACCCGGTGGAACGTGCCATTGCCGAAATCAATCAGGCGCTTGACGAATACGGTTCGGAAATGGATCTCGACTGAACCCCGCTGCACGAAACTTCTTTTTCGACGCCTCCCCATTGTCGTCGACCCCCCGGTATAATCCTCTGTCATCCATTCCGGGTATCCAAAGCACCTGCGGCGTTGTGCGCGCTGGGCCGGGATTCCCACCGACACAGGATTTGCCATGCGCCCAAGCAATCGCGCCGCCGACGAACTGCGTACCATCCGTATCACCCGCCGCTATACCAAGCACGCCGAGGGTTCGGTGCTGGTCGAGTTCGGCGACACCCGTGTTCTTTGTACCGCCAGCGTCGAGGAGCGCGTGCCGGGTTTTCTACGCGGAAAGAACCAAGGCTGGGTGACGGCGGAATACGGCATGTTGCCGCGCTCGACCGGCACACGCATGGATCGTGAAGCATCGCGCGGAAAGCAGGGCGGCCGCACACTGGAGATTCAACGCCTCATCGGTCGTTCCCTGCGCGCCGTGATCGATCTTAAAGCGCTGGGTGAACGCTCTCTGACCATCGACTGCGATGTGATCCAGGCCGACGGCGGCACCCGCACCGCCAGCATTACCGGCGGTTATGTTGCACTCGCCGATGCAGTGACACATCTGATGGACAAGGGTGTGCTGAATACGAACCCGTTGCGTGGCCAGGTTGCCTCGGTATCGGTGGGCGTCTATCAGGGCGAACCCGTACTCGACCTCGACTATGCGGAGGACTGCAATGCCGAAACCGATATGAATGTAGTCATGAACGATCAGGGCGACTTCATCGAGGTTCAAGGCACCGCCGAGGGACATCCGTTTTCACGCGACGAACTGCTGTCCATGCTGGATCTCGCCCAGGGCGGCATCTTCCGACTGGTCGAAGCGCAAAAGCAGGCGCTGGCCAAACAACTCTGAACAAGGCCGCCACCATGACCGACATCGTGCTCGCCAGTAACAATCAGGGGAAGGTGCGCGAGTTCAACGAACTTCTCGCCGGCCGCGACATTAAAGTCGTTCCGCAGTCGCAGTACCGGGTCGAAGAAATCGAGGAGACCGGCCTGACCTTCGTCGAGAACGCCATTCTCAAGGCACGCAACGCCGCACAGCATACCGGGCTACCGGCGCTGGCGGACGATTCCGGCATCGAGGTGGACGCCCTGCAGGGCGCACCCGGCATCTACTCCGCCCGTTATGCCGGCATGGGCGCAGGCGACCAGGCCAATCTGCAAAAGCTGCTGGCGGATCTGAAAGATATTCCGGAAGCACAGCGCAGCGCCCGTTTCCAATGCCTGATGGTATACATGCGACATGCCAAGGACCCAACGCCGCTCATTTGCCAGGGCACCTGGGAAGGCCGAATCCTGTTGGAACCGCGTGGTCACAATGGCTTCGGTTACGATCCCGTTTTCTTTGTGCCCACACATAACTGCAGTTCAGCCGAACTCGAACCCGCGGTGAAAAACACCATGAGCCATCGTGGTCAGGCCCTACGCAAACTGATCGCCGCACTCACTGCCTGAACGCCGCCACCCGATGACCTTTGCCATGGATCAGGCACCAGCCAAACATGGAACGGCGACCCTCTTTGCACGGACCGTATTACGCTGGCGCTGGCTTATCCTGATTATCGTCTTGGCAATTGTCGCCACCGCCGCGGGCGGGCTTGCGCGACTGAAGCCCGAGAATGATGCACGCATCTGGTTCGGGCCGGACAACCCGCAACTGCTGGCACTGGAATCACTCGAAAACACCTATAACAAGATCGACAATGTCTATATTGCCATCGCACCGGCCGATGGCGATGTGTTCACCCGTGAGACATTAAGTGTCATTCATGCCATCACCGCGCTGGCCTGGCAGATTCCTTACGCCAATCGCGTTGACTCGATCACCAATTTCCAACATACGGAAGCCGATGGCGACGACCTTTACGTCGGCGATCTGGTTCCGGATCCGGCCGACCTCACGGATGCTGAGCTTGCGCGCGTCCGCTCGATTGCGCTGAGCAACACGCTGCTGGTCAACCGACTGCTTTCACCCAGCGGCCACGCAACCGGCATCAGCGCGAACATCGTCAGACCGGCGAAGGATCCGGACGAAAGCAGAGTGATTACCCGGCATGTGCATGCCATGCTGGAACCGTTCCGCAGTCAACATCCCGATATACAGTTTCATGTTACCGGCGGCGTTCCCTTTGACGCCGGTTTCGGCGATGCCACCGCGGATGATTTGAGCACATTCATTCCGATCATGTTTGCCGTGCTGGCAATGACTATGGCACTGCTGTTGCGTTCGATTCTCGGCATGCTGGCAACCATGCTGGTGATAGGCCTGTCGACGACATTCGCGATGGGTGTCGCCGGTTGGCTTGGTATAGGCCTCAATCCCGCTACAGGCATTGCACCGACCATTATTCTGACTTTGGCCGTCGCCGACAGCGTGCATATTCTGGTTGCGGTATTCCAGGGCCTGGCGCAGGGACTCAGTCGCGATGATGCGATTGTGCGCTCACTGGAACTGAACCTGCAGCCGGTCGGCATCACCAGCGCGACCACCGCCATCGGCTTTCTGAGCATGAATTTTTCCGATGCGCCGCCGTTTCACGATCTTGGTAATACCGTCGCCATCGGCGTGCTCGCCGCCTGGCTTTTCTCCGTCACCTTCCTGCCCGCTCTGACCTCCATGCTGCCACTCGCGAGTCGAATCGGGCGCAAACAGCAGGTACGCAGTGTCATGGAGAAATTGGCCGGATTCGTTGTGCGCCGGCAACGCCTGCTGCTCATCACCACCAGCATGGCCGCGATAGCGGCGCTCAGCGGGCTTCCACGCATCGAACTCAATGACAGCTTTCTGGAATACCTCAATCCACGCTACCCGGTCCGCCAGGCAACCACGTTCGTGCAGGAAAACCTGACCGGCATGGACGCGATCGAATATTCCGTGCCTGCCGCCGGCCCGGGCGGCATCAGCGACCCGGACTATCTGCACAAGCTGGACGAGTTCGCTCACTGGCTGCGCGGACAACCTGGCGTGGTCCATGTCAACGTCTTCACGGACATACTCAAGCGACTGAACCGCAATCTGCATGGCGATGACCCCGGCTGGTACCGGCTGCCCGACAATCGCGAACTGGCCGCACAGTATCTTTTGCTATACGAAATGTCGGTGCCCTATGGCCTGGATCTCAACAACCGCATCAACATCGACAAGTCCGCCACTCGCGTAACGGCCATTTTGCGCAATCAGACCACACGTTCCATGCGCGCACTGGATGAACGGGCGCGTGAATGGCTCAAGACCAACGCACCTTCACACATGTTCGCCTATGGGGCGGGACTCTCGATCATGTTCGCGCATGTCTCCGAAACCAATATCAACTCCATGCTGACGGGATCGATTCTGGCGTTGGTATTGATATCCATTCTGCTGATCGTTGCACTGCGCAGCCCCCGTTTCGGCCTGCTGAGTCTGATACCCAATCTGGGGCCGGCACTGATGGCGTTTGGCCTCTGGGGCTATACCGTCGGCCAGGTGGGTCTGGCCTCGGCAGTACTCATTGCGCTCACCCTCGGCATCGTGGTGGACGACACCGTACATTTCATCAGCAAGTATCTGCGCGCCCGCCGCGAACGGTCTCTGACGCCGGTCACCGCGATCCACTATGCCTTTGGCGCGGTGGGTACGGCCATGTGGGTCACCACGCTGGTTCTGGTGGCGGGCTTCGGCACGCTGGCGCTGTCAGGCTATAAGGTGAACGCCGACATGGGTCTGCTGACCAGTATCACCATCGTCCTGGCATTGCTGCTCGACTTTCTGCTCTTGCCTCCGCTACTGATGTATATGGAACGCGGTGCAGACGACTCCGCCGGCAGAACATAGCTTGACGCTCCGGTGCTAGAATACGCACCCCCATTGAATCTGTGGCCTTGAGCATGTTTTCCTTTACCGCACTGCCGCCCTTGACGCTCTATGTGCATATCCCCTGGTGTGTGCGCAAGTGCCCCTATTGCGACTTCAATTCGCATGAGATGCGCGACGGTATTCCAGAGGCCAAATACATTGACGCCTTGCTCGCTGATCTCGAACAGGAACTGCCTGGTGTATGGGGTCGTGTGGTTGGCAGCATCTTCATCGGGGGCGGCACACCCAGCCTGTTTGCACCCGAAGCCATCGATCGCCTGCTGGTCGGCATCCGTTCGCGCCTTACCTGCAAACCGGACATGGAGATCACACTGGAAGCAAACCCCGGCACTGTGGAGCAGGGACGCTTTCGGGAATTCCGTGCAGCCGGGATCAATCGTCTCTCCATCGGTGTACAGAGCTTTGACGATAACCTGCTGGGCAAGATCGGCCGCATTCATGGACGGCGTGAAGCCATCCGCGCAGCCGAACTGGCGCACGATGCCGGCTTTAATAGCTTCAATCTCGATCTCATGTTCGGCCTGCCGACGCAGACATCCCACCGAGCGTTGACCGATCTCGCAACCGCGATGGCGCTGGAACCGGCCCATCTGTCCTGGTATCAGCTGACACTGGAACCCAATACCTATTTCCACCGCTATCCGCCACAGCTGCCGGACGACGAAACCCTGTGGGATATGCAGCGACTCGGCCAGGCATGCCTGGCGGAACGCGGCTATACTCAGTACGAAGTGTCGGCTTATGCAAAGGCGGGAATGGAATGCCGCCACAATCTCAATTATTGGCGTTACGGTGACTACCTGGGCATCGGCGCCGGCGCCCACCAGAAAGTCACAGATGCAGGCGCACAATGCGTGCGCCGGAACTGGAAGCTTAAAAACCCACGCGATTATCTGGCGAATGTGCACACCAGCGCGCGCCTGGGCGGCTTGAGCGAACCCCAAACCGATGAAGTTGTACTTGAATTTCTGATGAATGCCCTCCGTCTCAATGCCGGTTTCGAGCAGACGGATTTCGAACAGAACACCGGCCTCGACTTCGAGCCCGTGCGTCTTTCACTGGAACAGGCGCGCAACCGCGGCCTGCTCGAGACTGACGGGCCCTGGCGCTGCACCGAGACGGGACGGCGTTTTCTCAATGATGTACTGGCGGAGTTCGTGCCTGATCATGGACATGCTTGAACAACTCGATATTGACTGCCCCTATTGTGGCGAAGTGGTCGCCGCCAGCGTCGATTGCTCCGCCGGCAGCCATGATTTCATCGAAGATTGCAGCGTCTGTTGTCGCCCTATCGAGTTTCATGCTGAAATCGATGGTGACGGACAGCTGACGAACCTGCAGGTTCGGCGTGACGATGAGTGACTACACACCCATAGACTGCGACCTGTACAGTGAATATGAGCTCGCGATCATGCATCGTAGTAAACTGCGAATTGGCTGGCGTGACAGCGCCGGCCTGACCCACATCGAAACACTGATGCCGCGCGACCTGCAGACCCGGCAGGGGGAGGAGTTCCTGATCGCGGAAACAGCCATGGCGGAACGCATCGAGATCCGGCTCGACCAGATCACGGAAGCCAAACCGCTGGTGGCCGACTAAACGCCACTTATGCCAGGCCATACGCGTTTTATTCGATGACGAGCGACGCAATAACAAACCGACTTGATATAACGCAAAGAAAAGTTCGCACCCTGTTGCTAGATTTTCTTCGACTACGCGTCACACTGAAAGCGTCTCAAATGCAAAGGGTCTCCTGGTGGGCATAGCTGCACACATCAAGCATCCGTTTTTTTTCTCAGTCGTCCTGATATTCCTGGCATTCCTGCCAATCGCGGCACAGGCCACCGGCACCGGTGACGTCGGCTGGCTCGATCTGACATCGCACCCTATCGGCTTTATCTGCCTGTCCATATTCGTACTCGCATATATCATGGTGATATGCGAGGAATGCACCAGCATGCGCAAATCCAAGCCTGTGATCTTCGGCGCCGGCCTGATCTGGGGTTTGATCGCCTACCAGTACAGCACCAACGGATTTGTAACCGCAGCCGAAATGGCGTTCCGCCATACGCTACTGGATTTCGCCGAGCTGTTCCTTTTCCTGCTGGTGGCCATGACGTATGTGAACGCCATGGAAGAGCGGCAGGTCTTCATGACGTTGCGATCATGGCTGGTAAATATACACTGCAGCTACCGGACGCTGTTCTGGATTACCGGCACACTGGCCTTCTTTCTCTCACCGGTCATCGATAATCTGACCACGGCCCTGGTTATGTGCGCCGTGGTTCTCGCCGTCGGCAAGGGCAACCCGAAGTTCGTCAGTCTGTCCTGCATCAATATTGTTGTCGCCGCGAATTCCGGTGGCGCTTTCAGCCCGTTCGGCGATATCACCACTCTGATGGTCTGGCAGAAAGGCCTGGTCGAATTTCACACGTTCTTTCTGCTGTTCGTTCCCTCGGTGGTGAACTACGTTATCCCCGCAACGCTGATGTCTTTCTTTTTACCGGAGGGTACGCCCGAGCCGCTCAACGACAGGGTCAGCCTGCGGCGGGGCGCGTTGTTCATTGTTGGCCTGTTCGGCTGCACGATCGCGACCGCGGTGAGCTTCCACAACTTCCTCCATATGCCGCCTGTGCTGGGCATGATGACCGGCCTGGCTTACCTGCAGTTCTTCGGCTATTACCTGAGAAAGACACATGTCCCGACACCGGAAGACTCGGAGGCGTACGGCACGGTCGGTGATGTGGTGCCGCCGGGGCGGGAGAAACGCGTTCCATTCGACGTATACGGCCGTCTGGCCCGCGCCGAATGGGATACGCTGCTGTTTTTCTATGGCGTCGTTCTGTGTGTCGGCGGTCTCGGCTTCATCGGCTACCTGCCGATGATCTCGGAAATGATGTATGTCGGTCTCGGCGCCACCGAAGCCAATATTCTGGTAGGTTTCCTGTCCGCCATCGTCGACAACATACCTGTCATGTTCGCGGTGCTGTCAATGAATCCGGATATGCCGCTGGGGCAATGGCTGCTGATCACTCTGACTGCGGGCGTGGGCGGCAGTATGCTTTCCATCGGCTCGGCCGCCGGTGTGGCGCTTATGGGTCAGGCCCGTGGCATGTACACCTTCTTCTCACACCTCAAATGGACGCCTGCGATCATTCTGGGTTACGCCGCAAGTATAGCGACGCACCTATGGATCAACGATCATTTATTCTGATGGGAGCGGCACTGCCCGCCATGCCGTACCCATGACGAGCCGACAGCAAGTCGTTATTCTTTCACCACACCAAACAGATCGTGCTCACTCGCATCAGTGATATCCACCTCGATAATGTCGCCGACCTGAACCTCGCGAGTATCGATAAACACCTGCCCATCGATTTCCGGCGCGTCGGCCTGGCTGCGGCCGATGGCACCTTCTTCGTCTATAGTGTCGACAATCACCGGCAGAACCTGCCCGACTTTCAATTGAAGACGAGCGGCACTGATGCGCTCCTGTACTTCCATGAAGCGGGCATGGCGTTCCTCCTTGACCGCCTCGGGCACCGAATCCGGCAATGCGTTGGCCGCCGCGCCTTCGACCGGTGAATAAGTGAAGCAGCCAACACGATCGAGCTGCGCCGCCTCGAGGAAGTCCAGCAGTTCCTGAAACTCCGCCTCAGTCTCCCCGGGAAAACCGACGATGAAGGTGCTGCGTAATGTGATATCCGGACACACTTCCCGCCAGGCCTGAATACGCCGCAGCGTATTCTCCGTTGCCGCCGGCCGTTTCATCGCCTTGAGCACGCGGGCGCTGGCATGCTGGAGCGGAATATCGAGATACGGCAGGATGCGACCTTCGGCCATCAAGGGAATGATGTCGTCGACGTTGGGGTAGGGATAGATGTAGTGCATGCGTACCCAGACACCGAGTTCACCCAGTGCACGTGCCAGTTCGAGCAGTCGCGTCTTGACCGGTCGCCCGTTCCAGAAGCCGGTCCGGTAGCGGACATCGACGCCATAGGCACTCGTGTCCTGCGAAACAATGAGCAGCTCCTTGACCCCGGCCTTGACCAGATTTTCGGCCTCTTCCAGAACCTCACCCGCCGGGCGTGATACCAGATCGCCACGCATGGACGGAATGATGCAGAAGGTACAACGGTGATTGCAGCCTTCGGCAATCTTCACATAGGCGTAATGGCGCGGAGTAAGTTTGATGCCGCCGGGCGGAAGCAGCGCCGTGAACGGATCGACCGGCGGCGGCAGGTGTTCGTGCACGGCGCCCATGACTTCTTCGTACGCCTGCGGCCCGCTCACCGCCAGCACCTGCGGGTGAGCGGCCAGCACTTCATCGGCACGCGCCCCGAGACAACCGGTCACGATCACTTTGCCGTTTTCGGCCAGCGCCTCGCCGATCGCGTCGAGCGACTCTTCAACCGCGCTGTCGATGAAGCCACAGGTATTGACCACCACAAGATCGGCATCGTTGTAGGACGGAACGACACCATAGCCCTCTGCCCGCAGCCGCGTAAGAATCCGCTCCGAGTCGACCAGCGCCTTGGGACAGCCAAGACTGATAAAACCGATTTTGGGTTGGGTTGGCACTGCGGAAAACCACCTGGTGTCAGAAAAGGGTCGTGCGCGTATGCCGCGTCGCACAAGTTTTACACATGGGAACAGTGGGTCAGGATCAGACCCGGCGGCTCGCCGCGCATTCTACCCGATCCGGCACCTGATCAAATAGATTGTTGAAATCTCGCATGTAATACCTAATCGATCATTGAAGTCGGCTGTTCCGGTGGCCGTGGTCAGACATCACCTGCAAAAACGCTCATATTCCATCCACAGAGTTATCCACCGCTGGCACCAGAAGTCGCCTCCTATTTAAAAACAATAAGTTATCGTCGATTTTCTGGCGTGCGTCGGATTTTGGGCGCCAAAAGCATGACTCATTCAACCCTGTGTGGTACCTTTTTTATCGACTAAACCAAAACAATGAGACCGCTAGATCGCGGCAGCGACGGGAGACCTGGATATGACAGAGCTGGCCCATCACTTTTTCGATTTTGAATCCTGGTCTGAATTGGCCAGCACCGATCCCGAGGCCTTTGAAGCACGCCGTGCCCGCGCCATCGAAGAAGCCATACAACGCTCGACACCCCGCTCCCAGACACGTCTGCGCCGGCTGCAATGGAAACTCGATCAGGTTCGCCACACCTCTGCCACGCCCATGGCCGCCTGCATCCGCATGAATCATATGATGTGGGACCGGATCACCGGACCGGGCGGCCTGCTCGAAATCCTCGGTGAAGGCGGCCACCCGCCGACAGCGCGCACCAAGGCCGACGTGCTGCAGTTCCGGCACGCCCGCTGAAACAATCAGCCAGGGCTTGTCGCGTTGCGGCTGATCCCGTATCATCGCCGGCCTTTCCCGGTTGCACCTGAATCACAACCGGGTTGATTGACCGAGGATTTCAAAATGAAGCCGGACATCCATCCGAAATACGCTGACGTGACAGTGACCTGCAGCTGCGGAAGCACTTTCCAGACCCGCTCGACCGCGGGCCACGATTTCTCCATCGAAGTCTGCTCCCAATGCCATCCCTTCTATACCGGCAAGCAGAAGATCGTCGATACCGGCGGTCGCATGGAGAAGTTCCGCCAGAAGTACGGCATCAAGAAGTAAGTCGCATGCCCCTCGCGGGCGATCGCACTCACACAGGGGCGGGCCGGCAACGGCCTGCCCCTGTGCGCATCTGGGCCCTGCTGCTCACCGTGGCGACGGCCTTTGTCCTTCCCCAGGCAGTTATAGCCGCGTGCAGTACGGATCGCATCGATGAACGTTCCCGTGTCACGACGGTTATCGACGGCGATACGCTGGTGTTGGGCGACGGGCGCCATCTGCGGCTGATCGGCCTCAACACCCCCGAACTGGGCAGGAACGGCAAGCCATCCGAACCCGGCGCCATCGCCGCCCGGGATCAGTTGCGCGCTCTGATCTTCACCAACAGGCAACAGGTCGAGCTGCGCTTCGATCAGGAACGGCAGGACCATTATGGCCGTCTGCTTGCCCATGCCTTTGTTGCCGACGGCCGCAACATCACCGAGCAGTTACTCCTTGCCGGCGCCGGCAGCCAGTTGGTGGTGCCGCCGAACACCTGGCAGGTGAGTTGTTATCAAGCGGCAGTGGACGATGCCCGCCGACAGCGCAAGGGTATCTGGGCGCTCGATGAGTACCGCCCCATCGCGGCGGACCAGCTCGACCTGCGCAGCGAGGGCTTCCACCTCGTACGCGGCCGAATCAGCCATGTCAGTTCCGACGCCAAGGCGGTCTGGCTCAATTTCGTCGGCATTTTCGCGGCACGCATCGACCGCCGCGATCTGGCGAATTTTCCCGGCGTGGACCCGGAAAAACTGGTGGGCGCCGAAGTCGAGGTTCAGGGCTGGATCCAGGCGCGCAAAGGCCGCCTGTCGCTGCGGCTGCGCCATCCGACCGCGCTGAAAATCATCGCACGCCCCGTGGTTTCGTCCGATCTTCCCTCGCCGGATGCGCGCCCGGTAGAATAGACCCATGCCGCGATCCAGCAATTACCCGTCCATCCTGAAGTTACTGGCCACCGCCGTCCTGGCAACGGTGTTGGCCGGTTGCGCCACCAACCCGGTCACGGGCGAAAGCGATTTCGTGCTGATGTCGGAAGAGCAGGAAATCGCGCTCGGCCGTCAGTACCACCCCGAAATTCTGAAAGAGATGCCGCGCTACGATAACGAAGCGCTCAATGCCTATGTGCAGCGGATCGGCGAGGGCGTCGCGGCCCAGAGTCACCGTTCGAATCTCATCTACCGCTTCACTGTCATCGACAGTCAGGACGTGAACGCTTTCGCCACACCCGGCGGTTATATCTATATCACGCGCGGATTGTTGGCGTATCTTAACTCGGAAGCGGAATTGGCGGCCGTGCTGGGACACGAAATCGGCCATGTGACGGCGCGGCATTCCGTGCGTCAGCACAGCACCGCCACGGCAACCGGCATGCTGGGTGCGATTCTGGCTGGTGCGTCGGGCGTGCAGGGTGCCAGCGAACTGGCCAATGTCGCCGGAACCGCCATTGTCCGCGGCTACGGCCGCGAGCACGAACTGGAAGCCGATCGCCTCGGCGCGGAGTATCTGGCGCGCAGCGGTTATGATCCACAGGCGATGCTGAGGGTCATCCGTGTACTCAAGGATCAGGAGACATATGAAATCCAGCGCGCCAAACAGGAAGGCCGTGAACCCCAGGCTTATCATGGTCTGTTCTCGACTCACCCGGATAACGATAAACGCCTGCAGGAAGTGATTGGCGCCGCCCAACGCTTCGCCAGCCCCAACGCACGTGCCAATAATGCACAGAGCTTCCTGGGCCAGCTTGAAGGCATGACGTTCGGCGACAGCGAACGGGAAGGTATCCGTCGCGGCAACCGTTTCTATCACCGGGAGTTGGATTTTGCGTTGGAATTTCCCAGCGGCTGGCGGATAGAGAACCGCCCCGACCGCTTGCTCGCCCAATCGGCCGATAACGAGGGTCTGATGCAGTTCTCCATGCAGGACCTGAATAAGCGCGTCACGCCGCAGGTGTTTCTGCGCGATCGGCTCAAGGTCGACAACATCCGTAATGGCGAGTCCATCACGCTTGACGACATGCAGGGCTATACCGGCATCGCCGACCAGAGCACGCCCTTTGGACAACTGCCGGTGCGCTACGTGGTGCTCTACCGCGGCGACAAGGCACTGATCTTCGCCGGCCTGTCCAAGACCAAGGGCCAACCCTATAAATACGACGCCCAGGTTCTGCAGACCGCGCGCAGCTTCCACCGTCTCTCGGCGCAGGAGCAGGCACTGGCCAAAGGCCAACGGATCCATATTCAACGCGCGTCGGCCGGAACCCGTATCGCGGAACTGGCACGCACATCCGCGATCCCCAACGACCCTGAAGGCCAGTTGCGTCTGCTCAACGGCCTCTATCCATCCGGCGAACCCGAACCGGGTGCGCCCCTCAAAATCGTGCGCTAGCGGAATCCGGATACTGTTACTATTCCGTCTGCACCGTCGCCCGAACCGCTATTCACACCAACGTTAGATGGACCCGTTCATGGCCCCAGACCGCAAGCAAGCCGCCCTCGACTATCACGCACTGCCACGCCCCGGAAAAATCGCGATCGAAGTCACCAAACCCTGCGATACCCAGCAGGACCTGGCGCTGGCCTACACCCCTGGGGTCGCGGAACCGGTCCGCGCCATTGCGGAGAATGCCCACGAGGCCTACCGCTACACCAGCAAAGGCAATCTGGTCGGCGTCATTACCGACGGCACCGCCGTGCTGGGACTCGGCAACGTGGGCGCGCTGGCGGGCAAGCCGGTCATGGAGGGCAAAGGCGTGCTGTTCAAGCGTTTCGCGAATGTTGATGTGTTCGATATCGAGGTCAACGCAAAGGATCCGGAAGATTTCATTCGAACCGTGATCGCTATTGCCCCGACCTTCGGCGGCATCAACCTTGAAGACATCGCGGCGCCGCACTGTTTCGAAATCGAACGACGCCTGGAAGAGAGTCTGGACATACCCGTGTTTCACGATGATCAGCACGGCACGGCCATTATCATCGCGGCCGGACTGCTCAATGCGCTCGAGCTGCAAGGCAAGACCCTGGCGGAGGCGCGGATTGCCTGTGTCGGCGCCGGCGCAGCCGGCATCGCATCCATGCGCCTGCTGCTGGCGCTGGGCGCCACACCCGGCAACATCCTTCTGGTCGACCGCAAGGGCGTCATTCGCGAGGGTCGCGACGACCTCAATGTCTACAAGCGCGAATTTGCGGTCAATACGGACCGTATCACGCTCGCTGACGCTATCCGCGATGCCGATGTCTTCATCGGCGTGTCGGGTCCGGACATCATGACAGCCGACATGCTGTTGTCGATGGCAGTCAGGCCCATCGTCTTCGCCTTATCCAATCCGGACCCGGAAATCCGCCCCGAAGTCGCGTTGGAGGCACGCAATGACCTGATCATGGCAACCGGCCGCAGCGACTACCCCAACCAGGTGAACAACGTACTGGGATTTCCCTTTATCTTCCGTGGCGCGCTCGATGTCCACGCCCGCAGCATCAATCAGCCGATGCAGATTGCCGCAGTACACGCGCTGCGCCAGCTGGCACGTCAACCCGTGCCTGCAGATGTCCTGAAAGCCTACAAGCTGGAACAGCTCGAGTTCGGTCCGGACTATATCATCCCCAAACCGCTGGACCCGCGCTTGATGGACTTTGTCCCGCCGGCGGTTGCCAAAGCGGCAGTGGATTCAGGCTGCGCTCGCGCACCCTACCCGGCGCATTACCCGCAACCAAAGGTGTAATCGGGAACGTCCTACGAACGAGTGTCGTTATAACTGCCGGCAAAAAACCCGGAGCGGCGGCGCTAGGCATCCTGCTCCAGCAACTCCTCAACGCGCCGCAGATTGGCCCGCGGCATAGGCTTACCATCAACGGGACTGCGGGGCGCCTGACGCAGACCGTTGAGCGGCTGGATCAGCGCCTCGATCTGCACGTCACCTGCCAAAAAGCGGATAAAGGGAAAGGAAGCGAACTCGTCTTTGTTCACACGAAGGCGCCGCAAACCCTCTTCGTAGGGAACCTGTGCTTCCATTAGAAACAGCGTCACCTCTTCCGGCAGCTCGGCAAACAGATGCAGGTTCACATCGGAGAACTCGCCAGCGGTCCCGCTCAGCACCGAGCCGGTGAGCCGAGGCTCAAACCGTTCGAAGAAATGCATGGCATCTCGAGCGGCTTCACGCAGGACCCTGAGTCGACGCGGCTGTTCCCGCTCCTGAAACAGGTGCTGATAAGCCGCCAGCTCCGCCTCGACCTCTATATTGCGCGGGAGATTCTGGGTATCCGGCGCACCCAGCCGCACCGCCGCCTTCCGCTTCGCGACCAGATAATCCCGAATGCCTTCGCTGACCATCAACCGCGCCGCTTCCTGTGCGATGCGCTGTCGCATCTGGCGGTCCCTGCTGCTTTGGCGAACGCCCATGCCCTGCCTCGCGATCGTCTGAACACAATCAGAATAACTGCTCCGGCACGCCCGTACCACCATTCTGATCGGTGACGGCACCGGAGCTGGAACTCATTTGCTGCGGCACCTCATCTTCCCTGAAGGTTTCGAAAATGGCATCGGCCTGATCGCTCCCCGCCAGCAGGCCGTTGCTTGGATCGATGCGCACCGTGACCATGCCTGTGGGCGGATCTTTGCGCACAACCGGCGTACCTTCCAGCGCAGGCCCCATGTAGTCCATCCAGATTGGCAGCGCCGCTCGACCGCCTGTCTCTCCGGAACCGAGTGGTGCAACCGCATCGAATCCGATCCAGGCACTGGTTACCAATGTGGGTGTGAAGCCACAGAACCAGGCATCGTACTGATCATTTGTTGTTCCCGTCTTTCCGGCGAGGTCATCCCGGCCCAAGGCACGGGCCCGCTTTGCAGTCCCCTCTCGCACCACATCCTGCATCATCGACGCCATCAACCAGGCATTCTGTGGTGTCACCACCGCTTCTGCAGGCTTTATGGGCGCAACCTCCTGCTCGGCGACCGTCACTTCATCACGGCAATCCGGGCAGACCCGCAAGGGCTCGGCCTGGTAAAGAATGCCGCCTTCAACATCAACGATGCGATCTATGAAATAGGGTTCCACAAGGTATCCGCCATTGGCGAATACCGCATAACCTCGCGTGATTTCCAGCGGCGTCATCGTGCCGCTGCCAAGTGCCAGCGAGAGATCGCCAGGGAGAGATTCGGCCCGGAAACCAAAGCGCCGCACATAGTCCCGCGCATAATTCACACCAATTGCCTGCAGTATGCGAATCGATACCAGATTGCGCGAGTGTGTCAGCGCTTCACGCAGGCGGGTCGGCCCGTAGAAGCGCCCACTGTAGTTCTCCGGACGCCAGGCACGCTCGAGCGCGGGGTCATCAAATACGACCGGCGCATCATTGACCACGCTCGCCGCAGTAAACCCTTTTTCCAGCGCCGCCGAATAGACAAAAGGCTTGAAGCTGGAGCCCGGCTGACGATTTGCCTGAATGGCACGATTGAACTTGCTGCGATAGAAATCGAAGCCACCGGCAAGCGCATGAATCGCACCGTCGGAAGGATCCAACGATACCAAGGCCCCTTCAACGGCCGGCAGCTGGGCCAGCTGCCAGATGTCACCTTCCGGTCTGACTCTCACGAGATCACCGACGGCAACAATGTCGGCAGCCGACTCCGGCGCGGCTGCGCGCCGGTTCGCGCTCTGGTAACGGCGTGCCCAGGACAATCCGTCCCAGTCCAACCGGATCTCTCGCCCATCCCGCAGGAGCACTTGGCAGGACTTCTCCTCGACCGCGACGACCAGCGCCGGCGATAACCCGCCCAGGGTCGTCTCATTATGCAGCAGACCGGCCAGGGTGGCGGCATCCGCGTCTACCGGTATACTCAGTTTCCGCTCCGCACCACGATAGCCATGACGCTTATCGTAGTCGATCAATCCCGCCCGCAGCGCCTCATTGGCCAACGTCTGGTGACGCGAATCCACGGTCGTGTAGACACGCATGCCTTGTGCATAGGCCTCGTCGCCATAGCGACGGACCAATTCGGCGCGCACCATCTCGGCGATATAGGCAGCGTCGATCTCGACCGCTGAGGCATGCGGGCTGGCATCGTCTATTTCAGCCACAGCCATATCGTATGTTGCACTGTCGATATGTCCGAGATCACGCATTCGTCCAAGCACATAATTGCGTCTGAGCGCCGCACGCTTGGGATCGGCAATCGGATTGTAGCGTGACGGCGCCTTGGGCAGGCCCGCGATCATCGCCATCTGAGCAACACTGAGCTGGTCGAGTCTCAGTCCATAATAGGCCTGCGCCGCGGCACCGATACCGTAAGCCCGCTGCCCCATGAAAATCTTGTTGAGGTACAGCTCGAGTATCTGATCCTTGGTCAAGTCGCGTTCGATTTTCAGCGCCAGAAAGATCTCGGTCAGCTTGCGCAGATAGGATTTTTCACTGCTCAAGAAGAAATTTCGCGCGACCTGCATAGTGATGGTACTGCCGCCCTGGCGCTTCTCGCCGGTACGCGCCAATTCGAACGCCGCGCGCAGCAAACCCTGATAATCCACGCCGGGATGCTCGTAGAATCTGTCGTCCTCGGCGGCCAAAAAGGCTTTGACCATCAAGTTTGGCACCCCATCGATCGATACAGGTATTCGACGCTTCTCGCCGAACTCAGCAATTAACTTTTCGTCACGGGAGAACACACGCAAGGGAACTTGCATCTGGACATCGCGAAGTACTTCGATGGACGGCAACTGAGGGGCTATATAGAAGTAGGCCCCGGCGACGGTGATAAGCACCAGGGTCAGAAGCCCAAACAGAGCGGTCAACATAAGCCGCAGGAGTTTCATGAAGGCAGGGAGTCGTCAGGTTGTGAACGGATTCAGGTATTAGACTATAAAGGAAATTATAAATCTCCCGATACTCTTGATCGAGGCCATACGCGGCCCAGTGACATTAGTTGACAAACAGTTGCCCTTGTCCTCTAATGCAGCAAAGGATTTTTGCGGCGCAACCCTCGGATAACAGAAAGGAATTTATTGTGCAGCTCGCGCAACTGCTTAAACGGACCTCATCTCCGCGCCTCGGACTCGATATCAGCTCCACAGCCGTAAAGTTGCTGGAACTGAGCCAGAGTGGCGGGCGCTACCGGGTGGAGAGCTATGCGGTTGAGCCGCTGCCTCCGAATTCTGTCGTCGAAAAGAGCGTTACCGATGCCGAGGCCGTTGGCGAAGCCATACGGCGGGCGGTGAAACGCTCTGGTACCCGTGCACGGGATGCCGCAGTTGCGGTCGCCGGCTCATCGGTAATCACCAAGATTATCGCCATGCCCGCCAGCCTGTCTCCCTCCGAACTGGAGGCGCAGATCGAGCTGGAAGCCGACCAATACATACCTTACCCGCTGGATGAAGTGAATACCGATTTCGAGGTTCTTGGCCCGTCCGAGAAGAATCCCGACACGGTCGACGTGCTGCTCGCCGCCTCCAGGAGCGAGAATGTAGAAATGCGCGTTGCCGCGGTGGAAGCGGGTGGTTTGGCCGCCAAGGTCGTCGACATCGAAGCGTATGCACTGGAAAACGCCTTCAGTCTGCTGGCCGATCAGCTGCCCGACCAGGGTATTGAGCGGACCATTGCCGTCGTCGATGTCGGCGCGACCATGACGACGTTGAATGTCCTGCACGATATGAAAATCATATATACCCGCGACCAGGTTTTCGGCGGCAAACAACTCACCGAAGAAATCATGCGTCGTTACGGCCTCTCCTATGAAGAGGCCGGCATGGCCAAGCGCCAGGGCGGACTCCCGGACAACTACCTACCCGAGGTCCTGGAACCGTTCAAGGAGGCTATGGCCCAGCAAGTCAGTCGCTCCCTGCAGTTCTTCTTCTCGTCCAGTCAGTTCAGCAGTATCGACCAGATTATCCTGGCTGGCGGCAGCGCCTCGATACCCGGCGTAGATGAACTCATTCACGAAACCATAGGCATCGAAACCATTGTCGCAAATCCGTTTGCGAGCATGTCGCTCGCCTCGCGCGTCAAAGCACAGACGCTGAGCAACGACGCGCCGGCACTGATGATTGCCTGTGGCCTAGCCTTGAGGAGCTTCGACTAACATGGCGCGCATAAATCTACTTCCCTGGCGCGAATGGGAACGCAATCGCAAACAGCGGGAATTTGCCGTTATGGCGGCCGGCGGCGCTATCCTGGCGGCTCTTATCGTGGTGTTTGCCCATATCCAAATGGAAGCGATGATTGGTGGTCAGAATGACCGTAACAATTACTTGAAAACCGAAATCGCAGCCCTGGACAAGCGGATCGAGAAGATCAAGGATCTGGAGTCGACCAAGGCGAAATTGTTGGCGCGCATGAATGTCATTCAGCAGCTGCAGAGCAACCGCCCCATCAGTGTCCATCTGCTGGATGAGTTGGTACGAACCTTGCCTGACGGTGTACATCTGAACAAATTCACCCAGCAAGGAACGAGTCTGACTATGGAAGGTGTCGCACAATCGAACGCTCGCGTTTCGGCCTACATGCGCAATATTGACGGTTCACCATGGCTGGAAAACCCCAAGCTCAACGTCATTGAGACGAAGACAGAAGACCGTCGCCGCGTTGCCGACTTCACCCTACTCGCCAATCAGAAGGTGACGAGCGACCAGGAAGGTGGAATGGGGGGAACGCCGTGAATTTGTCCGAAATCGACATTAATGACCTTGATTTCAGTAACATTGCCAATTGGCCGATGGCCGCCCGCGTTTTTATTATTGTACTGATCGCGGTAGCAGTGATGGGCCTGGGGTACTGGTTCGATATCAAGGATCAGCGTCTGCGCTTGGCACAGGCCGAGAAGCAGGAAAGTGAACTCAAGCGGGATTTCGAAAACAAGGCTGGCAAAGCTGCGAATTTGGAAGCCTACGAACAGCAATTGGAAGAGATGCGGCAATCATTTGGCACCATGTTGCGCCAGTTGCCTAACAAAACGGAGGTCGCCGATCTGTTGGTGGACGTTTCACAGACGGGTCTCGCCAGTGGTCTGGAGTTCGAACTCTTCAAGCCGCAGGGTGAAGTGCCGCGCGAGTTCTATGCGGAACTTCCCATCAGCATCAAAGTCCGTGGCACGTATCACGAGTTTGGCGCGTTTGTCAGCGGTGTCGCAGCTTTACCGCGTATCGTCACTATCCACGATATCGCAATCGCGCCGCCGGCCAAGGACGCTGTAGCAGGTGAACTGAGCATGGAGCTGACGGCGAAAACCTACCGGTACCTGGATGAAAGTGAGGAGGCAACGAAATGAAGTCTCTTCGCGTAACAATTATATCTGTATCATGCTGGCTTGCCTTGGGCATTGGACTCAGCGGCTGCAGTGGCGGCAATACTCAGGATCTGAAGCGATTCACGGAAGAGGCTCGCAACCGTCAGCCGTCAAAGATCGAACCGCTGCCGGAATTCAAGCCGTACGAGACTTTCCTGTACCAAGCCGGCGATCTGCGCAGCCCGTTCAATCCGTTATCTGGCGGACCGGCTGAACAACTGGCGTCCAGCAATGGCAGCGGCGTCCACCCGGAAGCCAATCGGGCACGTGAACCGCTCGAAGAGTTCCCACTGGATACCTTGCGCATGGTCGGAACACTTGAGCAGCATGGCGAATCCTGGGGACTGGTAGTGGCCAGTGATGGCACCATCCATCGTGTTCAACCCGGTAACTATGCAGGCCAGAATCACGGCAAGATCAAAGAGATTTCCGAGTTTGAAATTGCGTTAACAGAAATTGTACCGGACGGGCTCGGTGGCTGGATGGAACGCCCAGCCTCGCTTGCACTCAGCGAATGATCCCACGGGGGGAGCAAAGTCATGATCAGTAGCATCACCACAACCATTAATCACAACGCCACGCTGAGAAGGGGCTCTACACGCAAATCCCTGTTCGGATGGATTACCGGTGCGATCACCGGGCTGCTATTCGTAGCGCAGACGGCGGTCGCGGCCGAAGGTGGCAATACGCTCCAAGCCATCGATGTCGGCTCGCTACCCGGCAATAAGGTCCAGGTCATCCTGAAAATGGATCGCACTCCGGACAAGCCGCTTAGTTTCACCATCGACAATCCCGCGCGCATCGCGCTGGACCTGCCCAACACCCAGAACGCACTGGGCAAAGGCGCCCAGCCCATCGGCGTCGGCGTCGCGAAAAGCCTCACTGCCATCGAAGCCCAGGGCCGCACTCGTGTCGTAATCGATCTGGTGCAAATGGCGCCTTATGAAACCCGCGTTGAGGGCAACAATATTGTCGTGACGCTGCAGGATACATCCAGTGCCGCAGCACTGGCTGCGACCAAAACCGCGCCCGGCAGTGCAATGACATCGAGCACGACTACAGCAGGCGCGGGCATCCAGAATGTGGATTTTCGTCGCGGCGACAGCGGTGAAGGCCGTGTGATCGTTACTTTGGCCAACCCCAACATCCCGGTCGACATGCGTCAGGAAGCAGGGCAGGTTGTCCTGGACTTCTATAATGTTGATCTACCGGAAAGCCTGGAACGCCGTCTGGACGTGGCCGATTTTGCCACGCCTGTAAAGACAGTGGATACTTTCTCCAAGGGCAAGAACGTACGAATGGTTATTGCGCCGACCGGCGAATATGACTACGTCGCGTACCAGACCGACAATCTCTATACCGTTGAAATCAAGCCGACGACCAAGGAAGAGCAGGAGCTCCGCCGCCGCGAACAGCTTGGTTTCACAGGTGAGCGTCTGTCACTCAACTTCCAGGATATCGAGGTGCGCTCGGTTCTGCAGCTGATTGCGGACTTTACCGGTACCAATATTGTTGTCAGTGATACCGTCAGCGGTAACATCACCCTGCGCCTGCAGAATGTACCCTGGGATCAGGCACTGGATATCATCCTGAAGACCAAAGGTCTTGCCATGCGCAAGAATAACGAGGTCATTCTGGTTGCACCGAGTGAAGAAGTCGCCGCACGGGAAAAACTCGAACTCGAGTCCATGAAACAGATCGAGGAGCTTGCTCCCCTGTTCTCGGAATATGTTCAGGTCAACTATGCGAAAGCGTCGGACATTGCTGAGCTACTGAAACCCAAAGAGGGGGAAGGTACCACCATGCTGTCCGAGCGTGGAACTGTCTCCATCGATCAGCGCACTAACACGCTGCTCATTCGGGACACGTCGGAAAAACTTGCTGACGTCCGCAAAATGGTCACGATTCTGGATATCCCCGTTCGCCAGGTACTGATTGAATCGCGTATCGTTATCGCCAACGACGACTTTGCCCGTGACATCGGTGTACGCCTGGGCGGCAACAAACAGGATTCCTCGAACACCACCAATACGGGTATCGCCGGCGGCCTCCCTGGCGATGTTGCCTGGGGTAACTTTGCCAACACCCTGATCGTCAATCCGGGCGACTCCGATCCGCCCACCGATGCTCTGCTGACCGATCTGCGCGTGTCGAATCCGATGGGTGCCGTCAACTTCATCATCGGTCGACTGGGTAAAGACCTGCTCCGCCTTGAACTGTCAGCCATGCAGGCCGAAGGCAAGGGTGAAATCATCTCCAGTCCCCGTGTCATCACCGCCAACCAGAAAGAAGCGGTGATTCGCGACGGCGTTCGGATCCCCTACCTCGAGGCATCTTCAAGCGGCTCGACGTCGGTGAGTTTCAAAGAAGCCGTACTGGCGCTGCGAGTGACTCCGCAGATCACGCCTGACGACCGCGTCATTATGGATCTGAAGGTCAACCAGGACACCGTCGGTCAAGTATTCTCCGGCGTGCCAAGCATTGACACCCGTGCGGTAGAGACCCAGGTTCTGGTGGATAACGGCGAGACTGCGGTACTTGGTGGCATCTATATCCAGGAGAAACGCCAGGAAGTGGATAAGATCCCGCTCCTTGGTGATCTGCCAGGTGTCGGTGCGGCCTTCCGTACGACCCGCAAACTGAACGAAAAGTCGGAACTTCTGATCTTTGTCACACCAAAGATCATCAAGGACAACCTCGCGGCCAACTAAAACCGCGCGCACGACTTGTAAGCCGCCAGACTTTCTGGCATACCTGCCCGGCATGAATATGCCGGGCAATTTATTTCTGGTCGGCCCTATGGGGGCCGGCAAGAC
>JBFEJM010000002.1:0-23047 GCA_041553175.1 Gammaproteobacteria bacterium
CTCGAATCCATCGGTCGCCGTGATGACTTCGCAGCCAGCTTTTTTGAGCAGGGTCTCAGCGGTCCGACGAATGGTTTTTGAGTCGTCGATGACCATGACCTTCATCCCGGCTAGTCCGTCGTCGTTTTGACTGTCGGCACCTTGGCTCACGCCGTCCCCCGCCAATTCCGTTTCCGCATCCGTAGATAAAATGTTTTGCATAACGGCAGCTTATCTCACACTGGTAACACACTCAGGATATCAGATCCATAACCCGTGACTGTGCCAAATTTTTTACGCTCGCAATAACCGGAGGCCCCTCTTCAATCTGCGTCCTTGCCAGCCATCTGCTTGGATCGCTTGAGGTTAACCCCGATCGCCCCATATACATTACTATTACCGCCTTACCCGTTCCTTCTTAGCGTCAATTGAACAGCAAACTTTATGCCGCCCGAACACTTGCATGCCGTACCACACCTGACCACAGCCTTGACGGGGCCGTTGCAGCAGATCGAGTCGCTACTGCTCACCGAGCAGAGTCGCATCGAAGCCTGGCTACGTACCGAATGGCGGAAAACACCCGCGCCTCTGTACGGATCTGTCGACCTGCGCAATGCCGGTTTCAAGGTCGCGCCGGTAGATACCAATCTGTTTCCCGCCGGCTTCAACAATCTGAATCAAGCCTTCTTTCCCCTATGCATCCAGGCCATACAGACCAAGATCGAACAGCTCTGCGAAACGGCCAGTAACATACTGCTCATTCCAGAAGACCATACTCGCAATCTGTTTTACCTGGAAAGCTTGGCCATGCTTCGGGATTTTATCCTGAAGGCAGGCTACCAAGTACGCATCGGCTCTCTGCGTTCCGACCTAAAGGAAGTCGAAGTAATCGATTTGCCGTCGGGTAACCAGATCACGATTGCGCCCCTCGTACGCCGCGGCGAACGGGTGGGTGTGGCGGACTTCGACCCCTGCCTGGTCATTCTGAACAATGATCTGATAAGCGGAGTCCCCACGCAGTTGCAGGGAATTGAACAACAGATTGTGCCGCCGCCAGGGCTGGGCTGGTCAACCCGGCTCAAATCGGGGCACTTCAAACATTACAACAATGTCGCCACTGAGTTTGCTGCGCTGCTGGACATCGACCCCTGGCTGATCAATCCCCTGTTCCGCAACTGCGGGGAACTCGACTTCAAGAAACGAGAAGGTGAGAACTGCCTGGTCCGGAACGTCGAGGCGCTGTTGGACTCTGTGCAGAAGAAGTACGACGAATATGGTGTCGACAAACCGCCTTTTGTGGTAATCAAGGCCGACGCGGGAACCTATGGAATGGGTATCATATCGGTCAGCAGTGTCGAGGAAGTGGTCAGCCTCAATCGCAAGCAACGTACCAAGATGGCCTCCATGAAGGGCGGCACCAGTGTTTCAAAGGTGATCCTTCAGGAAGGCGTCTACACCTTCGAGACCTGGGGCGCACAGGAAGCCGTGGCCGAACCGGTGGTCTACATGATTGATCATTTCGTGGTCGGCGGTTTCTACCGCGTACACACCGAACGCGGCATCAATGAAAATCTGAATGCACCCGGTATGCATTTCGAGCCCCTCGCCTTTGTCGAACCCTGCAATACGCCAGACCGGACACTGGAGCCGGACGCCGAACCAAACCGCTTCTATGCCTATGGCGTCATCGCCCGCCTGGCGCTGCTGGCTGCGGCCCGCGAACTCGCCGAACACAACGCCAGCTGACAGAACCTGGATACCACATCACCATGACCCGACTCGGCATCCTAATGGACCCCATCGCGTCCATTAATATAAAGAAGGACAGCAGTTTCGCCATGTTACTGGCGGCCCAGAAGCGTGGCTGGGAACTCTTTTATATGGAGCAGTCGGACCTGTTCCTGCGCGACGGCCGCGTTTACGGGCATATCCGCCCCTTGCAGGTCAAAGACGACGCACGCGGCTGGTTTGAGCTGGGGGAGCCGCACACCGAACCGTTGGACCGACTCGATATCCTGCTCATGCGCAAGGACCCACCGCTGGATATGGAGTTCATGTACACCACCTATTTGCTGGAGCGGGTGGAGAATGGCGGCACACTCGTCGTCAATCGACCGGCAAGTCTGCGCGACTGTAATGAGAAGCTTTATACCGCCTGGTTCGCCGACTGTTGTGCGCCGAGCCTGGTCACCCGCAGCGCTCAGCAGATCCGTGAGTTCCTGTCCGAACAGGACGACATTATTCTGAAACCGCTGCATGGCATGGGCGGCGCGTCGATATTCCGCGTCCAGCACGGTGATCCCAATACCAGTGTGATTATTGAAACCCTGACCGATCATGGCCGGCGCTTCGCCATGGCCCAACGCTTCATCCCCGAAATCAGTGCCGGCGACAAACGCATTCTGATGATCGATGGGGAACCCGTGCCCTATGCCCTGGCCCGAATCCCGGCGCCCGGTGAGGCACGCGGAAATCTGGCCGCCGGCGGCCGCGGCGAGGGCGTTGAACTCTCTGCGCGGGATCGCTGGATCTGCGACCAGGTTGGCCCCGCGTTACGTGAAAAGGGTCTGTATTTCGTCGGACTCGATGTGATCGGCGACTTTCTGACGGAAATCAACGTCACCAGCCCCACCTGCATCCGTGAATTGGACCGGATTTACGGTCTGGATATCGCCGGCCAACTCATGGATTGCCTGGCCTCGAAGCGTTCAACTGCGCCTTGATCAGACGCGCCAGCATGACAACGGCACATCGCCTCGCCATGAACTTCGCGCTGCCGCTCTTCGGTCTGTTGTTCGCCATTGGCTTGCTCGGCGGCTGCGGCAACCGGGGTTCCGAAGCAATCGAACAGCAGTTCATCGCCTTTGGTACCCTGGTCAACGTTTCAATATTCGGTGTCGATGAGGCACTCGCGCAACAGGGCATCGCGGCCGTCGAAAAGGAATTCAACCAGCTCCATCGAGACTGGCACGCCTGGGAACCCGGTCCGCTGGTCGATCTCAATCGGGCACTCGCCGAGCGAGGGACCGCTGAGGTCCCTGCAGTCCTCCTGCCGTTGCTGGAACCGGCCCAGCGCCTGTCGGAACAGACTGGCGGCCTGTTCAATCCCGCCATGGGCAAACTGATCGCTCTGTGGGGCTTTCAGAGTGATGAGCCTCTGCTGGCGCCACCCGACAAGGATGCGATTGCCGAGCTGGTCGCGCGTCACCCGAGTATGGCCGATCTACACCTGGACGGCACCCACCTGACGACAACCAACCGCGCGGTGCAGCTCGATTTCGGCGCGTTTGCCAAGGGTGTCGCCATCGATCGCGCTATTGAGCAGTTGCAGGCGCTGGGTATTACCAATGCCATCGTCAACGCCGGTGGCGATCTGCGCGCCATCGGCCGCCATGGCGACCGGCCCTGGCGCATCGGCATACGCAATCCGCGCGGGCCCGGTGTGCTGGCAGTCATTGAACCTGCGGATGACGAGAGCATCTTCACCTCGGGCGACTACGAGCGCGGCTTTGACCATAACGGTCATCATTATCATCACATTCTGGATCCGCGCAGCGGCTATCCCGCCACCGGCGCGATCTCAGCCACCGTCATTCATGCCAACGCCGGCGTTGCCGACGCCGCCGCCACCGCCCTGATGGTCGCCGGCGCACAGGATTGGGTACGCATTGCGCGCGAGCTGAATCTTCGGCATGTCATGTTGATCGATAGCAATGGTATTGTTCATATGACACCTGCCATGGCGAAGCGCGTGCATATCGAACTGGAACCATCACCCCCGATCGAGCTGAGCGAGGTATTGTGATGCGCACCACTGCGACCCGGGCCGACCTGCTGCTGATAGCATGCGCGACGGCGCTCATCGGCTGGTTGTACGTGACCCTCTGGCCCGAGAAATCGACCCCGCTGAATGTGGAGATCCGGAGTGGAAACCGATCGGTGCAGACGCTATCGCTGACAGAAAACCGTCAACTCACCGTCGTTGGCGACCGTGGCCCGAGTAAAATCGAAGTGCGCGATACGCAGGTACGATTTCTGGAATCGCCCTGTACCAACAAGATCTGCATCCGCAGCGGCTGGTTGCAGCATAGCGGCGAGACCACGGCCTGCCTGCCCAACCGTGTCAGCTTGCGCATTCTGGGGCGCGACCCGCGCTATGATGCCATCAACTTCTGACCAATCGGATTTGACGGTCATTGCGGCAGGCGCGCACCAGCTGCAGCCATCGTTGTCCCATTGATTCGAATCCAGACGTAGCGAGCATGGAAATTCTGACCACCCGTGACGATCACCGAATCGCCTGGCTGACCGCCCTGGCGGTCGCGATCCATCTGGTGGAAGCGGCCCTGCCCAGTCCGTTACCGGGGGTCAAACCCGGGCTGGCGAACGTCATAACGATCGTCGTTCTTATGCATTTCGGCTGGCGTATCGCGGCCTGGGTGAGCCTGTTGCGCGTGCTGGTGAGCGGGTTGTTGCTCGGTACATTTCTGTCTCCCACCTTCGCCTTGAGTCTGGGTGGCGCGCTGTGCAGTGTGGCGATTCTGTGGCTGGCCACCCGCTTCAAGGTGCCGGTCTTCGGTCCGATAGGCTATAGCGTGCTGGCGGCGCTCGCCCATACGGTCGGGCAGTTCTGGCTGGCTTACACGCTCTTTATTCCGCATCCGGGACTGTTACACCTGTTACCGGTCCTGTTGACGGCGGCACTGCTGTTCGGTGTCGTTAGCGGTATAATTGCCGGCATGATGCTACAGGGACTCGTCGAGGCCTCGGAATGACGCAGACACAACCGCGTCTTGAATACACGGATGGGGGTGACCGCCTGGTGGTGAGCGTACTGATCGCCGCGGCCCTGCACGCGCTGATCATTCTGGGCATCTCCATCACGCCGAACCAACCCGACCCGATCGACAAAAGCGCGCCGACACTCGACATCACACTGGTCCCCAAGCGCAATACACCACCCCCCGACGAAGCCGACTATCTGGCTCAAGTGAGCCAGGATGGCGGCGGCAACGTGGCCGAAAAGGTTCGCGCGCAGATGGCGCAGGAGGCGCAAATGGCGAATGCGCCGCCACCCACACCCTCGCCCACACAGGCGCAGGAAATGCTGCGCGATCAGTCAGACCGCCAGGTGCAGGTTGTGGAGACAAACCCGACACCGGAACAGAGCCGGCCGGCTTCGGCGGCCGAACTCATCAACCGCAGCATGGAACTGGTCAATCTGGATGAGCAGCTGCGCCAATCCATGCAGGCCTACTCGAAGCGGCCGCGGCAGACCTTCATCTCCGCCCGCACGCGCGAATTCAAACACGCGAGTTATATGAATGAGTGGGTCGCGAAGGTGGAACGCGTCGGCAACCTGAATTACCCCGATGAGGCCAGACGGCAGGGCGTTTCCGGCAGCCTGATGCTGCAGGTCTCCATCAACACGGACGGCAGTGTGCGCAATATCAGGGTGTTACGCTCGTCGGGGCATCGGGTTCTGGATGATGCCGCCATCCGTATCGTCCAGCTCGCCGCGCCCTATGCGCCGCTGCCGCCGGAGATTCGCAAGGATACCGACATCCTGCACATCACCCGCACCTGGGAATTCCTCAACAGCAAAGGGTTGTCCACCCGCCGCTAGCCGACATCCGCAGTGGTCTGCCCTTGCAGCTATACCCACGACTGCCGGATACTATCGCGCATGGCAGACACCGAGTACCTCAGCAACCACTTCCTGATCGCCATGCCGGCGCTCGCGGACCCCAATTTCTTCCATACCGTCACCTATATCTGCGAACACGACGCCGAAGGCGCCATGGGCGTGGTGATCAATCGCCCCATGGATCTGTCGCTGGGCGAGGTGCTTACCCACATGGACATGGAAACGGTCGATGCCGAGGCCGCGGGTCTGCCGGTCTTTCAAGGCGGTCCGGTGCAGGTCGAGCGGGGTTTCGTGCTGCACGAGCCGCTGGGCAATTGGGACGCCACGCTGAAGGTCAGTGACGACATCGGCATCACGGCCTCCCAGGACGTCTTGGCAGCGATCGCTGCCGGCAAGGGTCCCAAGCGTGCGCTCATCGTACTGGGGTATGCCGGCTGGGGCGCCGGCCAGCTGGAACGCGAGATGGCCGAGAATGCCTGGCTCAGCGGGCCGGCCACTGCCGGAATCCTGTTCGACACACCGGTGGAAAAGCGCTGGGAGGCCGCGGCGGCGCTGCTGGGTGTGGATCTGAATCTTCTCTCGAGCGATGCCGGGCATGCGTGACGCCCCGGCCCGCCGCCCCTTGCCCATGACCGCCACCGCTTCCCACCAGACCCTGCTGGGGTTTGACTACGGCACCCAGCGTATCGGTGTCGCCGTCGGCCAGCGCATTACCGCAACCGCAAGCGCGCTCACCACCCTGGCCGCACGCGATGGTCAGCCCGACTGGCAACAGGTCGCGCAATTGATCGACACCTGGTCACCCGATGCACTGGTGGTCGGACTGCCCTTGCAGCTGGATGGCACCCGTACCGACATCACCCGCGCCGCCGAACGTTTCGCTCGACGCCTCGAGGGACGCTTCCGGCTGCCGGTGTTTCTTCATGACGAACGTCTGAGCTCACACACAGCCGAACACTGGCTGGCGGAACACCGCAGCGGAACGACACAACCGGGCGCCACCGATCGCGTTGCGGCCCAAATCATCCTGCAGGACTGGCTGGACAGCCAGGGAGACTGACACTATGGATCAGATAACCGACGTCGATCCCCTACTCGATACCATGACGGATGAATTGCGCGCGCTGCTCAAGGCGCGCAACGTAAGCGAACCCGCCATGGTCGGCATTCACACCGGTGGCGTCTGGATCGCTGAACGCCTGCATCAGCGGCTGGGACTGAATATTCCACTTGGCAGCCTGGATATATCGTTTTACCGCGACGATTTCACCCGCATCGGCATGAATCCGCAGGTTCGACCCTCGGAACTGCCCTTCGATATCGACAACCGCCACATTATTCTGGTCGATGACGTGCTCCATACCGGGCGTACTATCCGCGCCGCGCTGAACGAGCTGTTCGACTACGGCCGACCGGCGTCCATCATGCTGGCGGTCCTGGTCGAACGCAGCGGCCGCGAACTGCCGATCGAAGCCGACGTGATTGGACGCGAGATCGAACTCGGCCGCGGTGAACACGTGAAACTGACCGGCCCCGAGCCGCTGACCCTGGTGGTACAGAAGACCGCATGAACACCGCCACCCTGCAAGTCGACGCCAATGGCCGGCTGCGCCATTTCCTGACCATCGAAGGACTCAACCGCGCCCTGCTGACGGACATCCTGGATACGGCCGAGTCGTTTTCCAGCGTGACCGAACAGACCGTCAAGAAAGTTCCGCTGTTGCGCGGCAAGACCATCGTCAATCTGTTCTTCGAGGCCAGCACCCGCACCCGCACCACCTTCGAACTCGCCGCCAAGCGACTGTCGGCCGACGTGCTGAATATAAACGTCGATGCCTCCAGCGCCGTCAAAGGGGAAACACTGCTCGATACACTGCGCAACCTGGAAGCGATGCACATCGACATGTTTGTCGTGCGTCATGCCGAGTCGGGCGCGGCCCATTTCATCGCCAGCCATGTCGCACCCCACGTCAGCGTCATCAATGCCGGTGACGGACGCCATGCCCATCCGACCCAGGCGATGCTGGACATGTTCACGATCCGGCGCGTAAAGGGCGCTGACTTCGGCCGTCTGCGCGTTGCCATCGTCGGCGATATCCTGCATTCGCGGGTTGCGCGTTCGCAGATCCATGCATTGAATATTCTGAATACCGGCGAAGTCCGGGTGGTGGCGCCGCGCACGCTCATTCCGGCCGACGCCGCCAATCTGGGCGTACATGTCTTCCATAACCTCGAAGAAGGCATCAAGGACGTGGATGTGATCATCATGCTGCGCCTTCAGCGCGAGCGGATGCAGGGCGCCCTGCTGCCGAGCGAACATGAATATTTCCGCTTGTTCGGTCTCACTCAGAAACGCCTGACGCTGGCCAAGCGCGATGTCACCGTGATGCATCCCGGCCCGATCAATCGCGGCGTTGAAATGGACTCCGTGGTCGCCGACGGCCCGCATTCGGTCATCCTCGAACAGGTCACCCACGGCATCGCCGTGCGCATGGCGGTAATGTCCATGGCCATGCGCCAGAAGGCGCAAAGCGCAGAGGCCGGGGCATGATCCCGTTACGCAAGCGACTGGCGGTTGTTATTCGCGGCGGCCGGGTCATCGACCCGGCCCATAAACGCGACGAGATCGCTGACGTCTATGTACAGCGCGGCAAGATCGCCGGCATCGGCACGGCCCCCGACGACTTCAATGCCGAGCATGAAATTAATGCCGAGGGCAAGCTGGTCTGCCCGGGCCTGGTCGACTTGAGCGTACGTCTGCGCGAACCGGGCGCCGAACACAAGGCCACCATTGAATCCGAAACCCGCGCCGCGGCCGCCGGCGGTATCACCACACTATGCTGTCCGCCCGATACCGATCCGATTATCGATACCCCGGCGGTTATAGAACTGATCCGGCAGCGCGCCGAACAGGCGGGTTACGCCCGTGTCGTCACGCTCGGCGCGCTGACCCAGCATCTTGGCGGTGAATTGCTGAGCGAAGTGGCCGCGCTGAAGCAGGCAGAATGCTGCGGCCTCAGCAATGCCATGCTGCCGTTGAGCAGCACTCAGGTTCAGCGCCGCGCGTATGAATATGCCTCGACCTTCGACATGACGGTGTTCATTCACGCCGAGGATTACTGGCTGGCGAACAACGGCTGCGCCCATGAGGGCGCGGTGGCAACCCGCATGGGTCTGCCGGCAATACCCGCCGCCGCCGAGACAGCTGCGGTCGCACGCGATCTCGCCATTATCGAACAGACCGGCGTACGCGCCCATTTCTGCCGCCTGACGACGGCGCGTGCGGTACAAATGGTGGCACGTGCGCAATACGACGGCCTGCCGGTCACGGCCGACGTTGCAACCCCGTATCTCTATCTGACCGACATCGACATTGTCGGCTTCAACGCCCAATGCCACGTGCGTCCGCCCTTGCGGACCACACTCGACCGCGATGGCCTGCGTGCGGGGCTCGCGCGCGGCACCTTGGCCGCCATCTGCTCGGACCATCAACCGCATGAGGCAGATGCGAAACTTGCGCCCTTCCCCGCCACGGAACCCGGCATTGCCGGCCTGGAAACACTGCTGCCGCTGTCGCTGCGCCTGATCGACGAAAATCTGCTCTCGCTGGCGGAGGTCATAGAACGGCTGACCATCGGACCGGCCCGCATCCTCGGGCTCGATCAGCAGGGCACCGGCAGCCTGTCCGTGGGCAAGCGTGCCGATATAGCGATCATCGACCCTGAACGGCCCTGGCGTATCACCCCGGACAGCCTGCTCAGCGCGGGACGCAACACACCCTTCCTGGGTTGGGAGCTGAAGGGACAGGTGACCCATACCTTGCTCGCCGGCAAACTGGTCTTTCAGCGCGAAGATTGATCCGGGCGCTGACTGACCGATTCATCCCAGTACGGCACTCCGGCAAAGCGCTCGACCAGAAAATCCACAAAGGCGCACACCCGCTGCGACAGATGACGGGTTTGCGGATACACCGCATAGGCGTGCAGAGGGCTCGAACTGTAATCGTCCAACAGCGTAACCAACTCCCCCCGCTGCAATGACTGGTACGCAATAAAGCTTGGCGAATGCAGAATGCCCTGCCCGGCCACCGCGGCCTGGCGCAGGAAATCACCGTTGTTCGAACGCAGCCGTTCCTGCAGCCGCACGCGGTACTCAACTCCATCGCCGTCCTGCAGGACCAACAACGCCGGATCGGATGCATTGCTGTATAGCAGACCCTGGTGGCTGGCGAGATCCGTCGGGATCTGTGGCCTGCCATGCGCCTGCAGGTAGTCCGGACTTGCGCACAGCAGCAGACGACTGCTCCACAGCCGCCGTGCCACCAGGGTCGAATCCTCCAGCCGCGCAATACGCACCGCAATATCGATCCCCTCAGCCAACAGATCGACCTGGCGGTCGTTGAAGTCGAGATCGAACTGCACCAGCGGATGGCGCTGCATGAAATCGGTGATGGCCGGCCCCAGGTGCAGCAGCCCGAACGACAGCGGAACCGCGACCCGCAACCGGCCGCGCAGGGTACCGTGCTCCTGCGACACCGCCGTTTCCGCTTCCTCGACATCCGCCAGAATGCGCAGACAGCGCTCGTAGAAACTGCGACCGGTATCGGTGAGATTGAGCCGGCGGGTCGTGCGGCGCAGTAGCTGTACGCCCAGGCGCGATTCCAGGTCATTGAGACGGCGACTGACGGCGGACTTGGCGATCCCCATGCGGTCAGCCGCGGCACTCAGGCTGCCGGCCTCGACCACCCGCACAAAGGTCTGCATGTCATCAAATCGGTTCATATTGTTCTGTTTTTGTGAACAGTGTATTTAGATACTAGGTGTTTATCCCGTATAGAACAACTGCCAGACTCGCCTATACCGAATCACCCAGGCCCAGAGGCCAGCCATACACGGGAGAACTACGATGACCGAATCGCGCCCATTGAACCTGCTACGCATTGACGCGAGCGCCCGTACCGAGGCTTCCGTCACCCGCCTTTTGACGGACAATCTCATTGCGGCTCTTGAACAAAGGCACGGCCGGCTGCGCATGACCACGCGCGACCTGGCGCGATCGGCGCCGTCGTTTGTCGACGGCAACTGGATTGCGGCCAGCTACACCGAGCCGCAGGCCCGGGATTCATCACAGCACGCAGCGCTGACCGCGTCCGATGCGCTGGTCGCGGAATTAATGGCCGCAGACCTGATCGTGCTCGGCGTACCGGTGTATAACTTCGGCATCCCTGCCACACTCAAGGCCTGGATCGACATGGTGGCGCGCGCCCGCGTCACCTTCCGCTACAGTGAAACAGGGGTGGAAGGTTTATTGAAGGGCAAGAAAGCCTATTTGGTCATGGCCAGCGGCGGCGTGCCGGTCGGCAGTGCAGCGGATTTTGCCAGCGGCTACCTGCGTCACGTTCTGGCGTTCCTGGGTATCGATGATGTCGAGATCATCGCAGCGGATCAGTTGATGCAACGCAGCAACGCCGCGGCAGGGGCTCAGGCGCGTATTCGGGAACTGCTGGCAGCGGACGCAGCCTAAAGCCCAGATCTCCATCAGACACTCATTGAGACCCGTCGGACCATGCTGAAGAACACCGCAACCCGTTATGGACTGATCGCCGTGCTGCTGCATTGGCTGGCGGCGATCGTCGTAATGACGCTGTTCGGCCTTGGCCTGTGGATGACGGAGCTCGACTATTACGATGCCTGGTATCAACGCGCGCCTGACCTACACAAGAGTGTGGGCGTATTGTTGTTTGCGATCACCGCGCTGCGGCTGGTCTGGCGTCGGGCCAATCCGGTACCGGGCCCGCTTCCCAGCCATACATCGTGGGAGCGGCGCCTTGCACGCGGCACCCATCGCGCACTGTATGCATTGTTGTTCGCCACAATGTTCGCCGGTTATTTGATATCCACTGCGGACGGGCGCGCGCTTGAGGTCTTCGGACTGTTTGCAATCCCCGCGACGTTCAGTGGATTTGAAAACCAGGAGGACATCGCCGGAGAGATTCACGAGATTCTAGCCTTTGCGCTGATAGGCCTGGCCGGCATACACGCATTGGCCGCACTCAAGCATCATGTCGTTGACCGGGATGCGACCCTAAAGCGCATATTCGGCCGGTGACTTTCGAGCAATCCAATCACACACTCACGACAAGGAGAACATCATGAAAAAATTCCGCTTTCTCGGTTTGACACTTGCGGCGGTTCTGTCGGTGCCCGGCATAGCAGCGGCCGCCGAGTATGTTATCGACACGCCCAAGGCCCATGCCTTTATACAGTTCCGGATTCAACACCTCGGCTACAGCTGGCTGTACGGGCGCTTCAATACCTTCGAAGGCAATTTCGTCTACGACGAGAAAAATCCGGCGGCGAGCAAAGTCGAGGTCGTTATCAAGACCGCCAGCATCGACTCGAATCATGCCGAACGCGACAAACATCTGCGCAGTGATGACTTCCTGGATGTCGAAAAATTCCCGGAAGCACGTTTTGTAAGCACCGGCTTCGAGGAACACGAAGACGGCACCGCGACCTTGAAAGGTGATCTTACATTGCATGGCGTGACCAAGCCGATCACGATCGATGTACAACATACCGGTCACGGCGATGACCCCTGGGGCGGTTACCGCCGCGGTTTCCTGGGCACCACAAAATTGAAGCTGGCTGATTTCAAGATCATGCGCGATCTTGGCCCGGCTTCACAGGAAGTCGAATTAACGCTCTCTGTTGAAGGCATTCGCAAGTAGGATTCGACGCTATCGCAAGGAGATCAATTATGAATGCACGCAGCATCGTCCGATTGGTTCCCGCCCATGAGGTCACCGAAGGCGCCGGTGTCACGGTCCATCGTACGCTCGGCACCCCGGCCCTCCGTCACTTGGATCCATTCCTGATGCTGGATCATTTTTCCAGCGACGATCCAAATGACTACATCGCCGGCTTTCCGGACCATCCACACCGCGGCTTCATAACCCTGACCTACATGCTCAACGGGCACATGCTGCACCGGGACAGCATGGGCAACGAGGGCAATCTGCGCACCGGCGGCGCGCAGTGGATGAAGGCCGCCAGCGGGGTCATCCATTCCGAGATGCCACGCCAGACGGATGGCTTGATGCGCGGCTTTCAGCTATGGATCAACCTGCCCGCTGCCCAGAAGATGAGCGCGCCCGCCTATCAGGACATCGCGCCGGAAGCGATCCCGGCGCACGAAGAGAAGGGCGTGCGTGTGCGGGTACTGGCCGGCAACCATCGTGATGTGCGTGGCCCGATCGACGACCCGATCACACATCTGCTCTATCTGGATGCCGCACTTCAGCCGGAGGCGCACTTCACCCAGCACGGTGATGCCCGGCGCAAGCGCACGGGCTTTATCTATGTCTACGAGGGAACGGTAACCATCGACGGACAGGAGGTACCGCGCCATCATTTCGCGGTCCTCGGCCCGGGCGACCGGGTGGAGGTCGCAGCCGGCAGCGAAGGCGCGCGCTTCATTCTGGTTGCCGGGCAGCCTATCGGCGAAACAATCGTGCAGCATGGACCGTTCGTCATGAATACGCGCGAGGAGATTGAGCAGGCCTTCGCCGATTTCCGCGCTGGCCACCTGGTCAAGAAACAGATTCAGGCCGGCGAGTCGGTTTAATGCTGCGTACGGCCGCTGTGCACTTACAGGTAGTGGCCCCGCACCCCTGAAATCTGTTACTTTTGCGCCTTCACATCGGTTAACCTGCACCCCTCCGGCCCGATTTCGCGCCTTCGCCGGGGGTACTACCGACACAACCCGGGGTCTTCAGAGTCCGTATGACCGATACAGCCGTCTCAGAAAGCAAGCCGCACCGCGGCACGATATTCGTAGAGGACGCCAGGATAATCGCACATCAATCTTACCCGGGCGAGCAGCATGTGCTGCGCGTGCAGGCACCGCAGTGTGCCGCCCATGCGACGCCGGGAAGCTTTGCGCACATCACCTGTGGTCCTGCCCTACCCATGCGCCGACCGCTGTCGATTATGCGCGTGGATGCGAAGGCGGGGTGGGTGGAATTTCTCTACAAAGCGATCGGCCAGGGTACGCGTCTGCTAACACAGCAGAAAATGGGGGATGTCCTCAGTGTCATGGGGCCCATCGGCAAGCCCTTCACACCGCACCGGGAACGCCCGCGCACATTATTGATGGGTGGCGGAGTCGGTATACCGCCGATGGTGTTCCTGGCCGAACATCTAAAAGCCGCCTCGCACTGGAAGCCGCTCGCGCTGATGGGTTCGGAAGTACCCTTTCCGTTCAAGACCCAACCGTCGCGTATTCTGGTACCTGGCATGCCCGATGGTGTCATCGCCAGCATGCCACTGCTGGAAGATTGGGGCATACCGTCACGCCTGGCGAGTCTGCAGGGTTATACCGGCTGCTTTGACGGTTATATAACGGATCTGGCACGCGCCTGGCTCAACGAATTAAGTGCAGCGCAACGCGCCGAAGTCGAAGTCTTTGCCTGCGGCCCGCACCCCATGCTGGCTGCCACGGCGAAACTCGCGCGTGAGTTCGATCTACCCTGCCAGGTCTCGCTCGAAGAATTCATGGCATGCGCCGTTGGTGGCTGCGCCGGCTGCACAGTGCGGATTGAAACCGAACAGGGTCCGGCGATGAAGCGCGTGTGTGTAGATGGGCCTGTCTTCGACGCACGGCAGGTGTTCCCGGCTTGATCAGAACCAGGTTGCCGGTTAGTTCAAGACGACTCACAAACCAATGAAAAGGCCGCGATGAAGTCGCGGCCTTTTCATTGGTAACGGATAGACGCCGAACAATCCGTTCAGCGCACATCCTGCAGCGAAATATTGGACATGGATTCCGCCAGTTTCTGCGGATCCTCTTCGTCGAGCTTGATCATCAACCTTACTTCATTGGCCGAGTCAGCGTGATGTACGGCATCCTCATAACTGATCTCACCCTCTTTGTACAGTTCATATAGCGCCAGATCGAAGGTCTTCATACCCTGCTGCAAGGAACGCTTCATCAGCTCCTTGAGCTTATGCACCTCGCCGTTACGGATGTTTTCAGCCGCCAGCGGCGTGTTGATCAACACCTCGATCGCTGCCCGCCGGCCATTGCCGTTGGCGCGCGGAATAAGCTGCTGTGCAACGATAGCTTTGAGATTGAGCGACAGATCCATCAGCAATTGGTCGCGCCGATCTTCCGGGAAAAAGTTGATGATGCGATCCAATGCCTGATTGGCATTATTGGCATGCAGTGTAGCGAGACAGAGGTGCCCGGTCTCGGCAAAGGCGATCGCGTAGTCCATGGTTTCACGTGTACGTATTTCGCCGATGAGAATTACATCAGGCGCCTGCCGCAACGTATTCTTGAGTCCGATCTCATATGAGTCGGTATCAATACCCACTTCACGCTGAGTCACAATGCAGCCACCGTGCTGATGCACAAACTCGATCGGATCTTCCAGCGTAATGATATGACCTGCACTGTTCTGATTGCGGTAGCCAATCATTGCCGCCAGCGAAGTCGACTTCCCGGTTCCGGTCGCACCCACAAAAACCACCAGACCGCGCTTGGTCATCGCCAGGCTTTTTATGATCGGAGGAAGATCCAGCGAATCCAGCGTCGGGATTTCTGTTTCGATGCGACGCAGTACCATACCGACATGATTGCGCTGATAGAACGCACTTACGCGGAAGCGGCCCAGACCGGTTTCGCTGATCGCAAAATTACATTCATGGGTGCGCTCGAATTCATCACGCTGACTCTCGTTCATGATCGAATAAACCATGCTCCGCGCCAGTGCCGACGTCACAGTTTCCTTCGAGGCCGCTTTGATCTTGCCATTGACTTTGATACTGGGTGGAACACCCGCTGTAATGAAAAGATCTGATGCCTTTTTGCTCACCATCAGTTTGAGCAGGCCGCTCATTTCCATGGTGCAACTCCCCCTTGCCAGATTATTCCAGACACCTATGCCTCACGTAAGCCGACAACGTGTCACCATCCAGACTCCACAGCAGCGTGAGTATCCTAAACTCTAGCGGAACAGATCCTTGTTGGCCGCTTTACTACGGGCATCCGTCTTCGAGACAATACCCTTTTGCACGATTTCCTGCAGGTTCTGATCGAGCGTCTGCATGCCATATTGCTGACCGGTCTGAATCGCCGAATACATCTGCGCCACTTTGTCCTCGCGGATCAGATTTCGAATGGCCGGCGTACCAATCATGATTTCGTGTGCAGCAACACGACCACCACCCGTCTTTTTCAGAAGTGTCTGCGAAATAACTGCCCGCAGGGATTCTGACAGCATCGATCGGACCATGGATTTTTCCGCGGCCGGGAACACGTCGATAATACGGTCGATGGTTTTTGCCGCCGAACTGGTATGCAGAGTGCCGAACACCAGGTGACCTGTCTCTGCCGCAGTCAGTGCGAGACGGATGGTTTCCAAGTCACGCATTTCGCCGACCAGCACGATATCCGGATCTTCACGCAACGCCGACCGCAGCGCCTCGGAGAACCCGAGCGTGTCGCGATGGACCTCACGCTGGTTGATCAGGCACTTTTTGGATTCGTGCACAAACTCGATAGGATCCTCAATGGTGAGGATATGTTCAAAACGTGACTCGTTTACGTGGTTCATCATGGCTGCCAGCGTGGTGGACTTGCCGGAACCGGTCGGGCCGGTCACCAGCACAATGCCGCGCGGCTGATCGGCGATCTCTTTGAACACGGACGGACACTTCAGATCCTCCAGGCTCAGAATCTTGGACGGAATGGTACGGAATACCGCGCCGGCGCCGCGATTATGGTTGAATGCATTGACACGAAAGCGCGCCAGATTTGGAATCTCGAACGAAAAGTCGGTCTCGAGAAATTCTTCAAAGTCCTTGCGCTGCTTGTCATTCATGATGTCGTAGACGAGCGCGTGGACCGCCTTATGGTCGAGCGCCGGCACATTGATGCGGCGGATGTCGCCGTCGACGCGGATCATGGGCGGCAGTCCGGCGGAAAGATGTAAGTCGGAGGCGTTGTTCTTGACGCCGAAGGCGAGCAGTTCTGCGATATCCATTCGTATCCCCTGAACGGTTTTGTTCTTGACCCTGAATGTTCAACCGGCCAACCTATGGTTTACGCCACAGACGCCGGGCCCCCTAGATAGCGTCAGCGAAGCTGAAGTCTTGACCCCGGTGGCCCATCTTTTCCTATTCAGCGCCCTTCGACAAGTCGACGAAAAGTATAGCCAAATCTGAGCTATGGGACCTGCAGATCCGATTACAGCCAATCTCCAGCGGGTGCGCGAGAGGATTTACGCGGCAGCGGCAGCCTGCGGCCGAGACCCCGGGACGATCTGTTTGTTGGCCGTCAGCAAAACGGTCCCGGCGGCGGCCATTCGCATTGCGCAAGCATCAGGGCAACTCTGTTTCGGCGAGTCCTACCTGAACGAGGCACTGGAAAAAATGGCGGTGCTGAGCGATCCCAGGCCCGAGTGGCATTTTATTGGCCCCCTGCAATCCAATAAGACACGGCGTATCGCCGAGCATTTCGACTGGGTACACAGTGTCGACCGGTTGGCAGTAGCTCGGCGCTTGAGCGCACAGCGGCCGGTCGGTCTGAAACCGCTCCAGATCTGCCTCCAGATCAACATCAGCCACGAACCCAGCAAGGCGGGCATGCACGTGACCGAGTTGCCGAAGGTAGCTGAAACCGTGGCCGAACTCCCGCATTTGCGGCTGCGCGGGCTCATGGCCATCCCGGCCCCAACCCTGGACGATACCGCCCAGCGCGAGGCCTTCCGCCAACTCCGCCAGGCGCTGGAGGAGCTCAACGCGCGCGGAATGCGTCTCGATACCCTGTCCATGGGCATGTCCGGCGATCTAGAGGCCGCAATTGCCGAGGGCGCGACGATCGTCCGGGTCGGCAGCGCGATTTTCGGGTCTCGACCGGCGCGCCGCACTCCCGGGCAGAGCGCGGACTGACTGAGCGCTCCAACCTTTGCGTCGCCCGGACTTTGCGGCGAGAATAGCCAGTTATGGATAAAGCGACCCTAAGTTTTATTGGCGGCGGCAATATGGCCCGCAGCCTTATCGGCGGTCTGATTGCGGACGGTTGGCCCGCAGCCCAGATTCACGTCACCGACCCTGACCCCGAGCAGTTAGGGTGGCTGTCAAAACGCTTCGGCATCAGCACCGGGACTGATAATTCTGCCGCGGTAGACGCCGCCGATATCGTCGTGCTGGCGGTCAAACCACAACTCATGCGAGATGTCGCCAGTGGTATCGCCCAGGCCGTAAAACATAGCCACCCGCTGATCATCTCGATTGCGGCCGGTATTCGCGCCACCGACCTTGAACGCTGGCTCGGAGGCGCCACCGCACTGGTGCGCTGCATGCCGAACACACCGGCCCTGGTACAGAGCGGCGCCACCGCACTGTTTGCCAACCCCCGTGTGACAGATGAGCAGCGCGACAGCGCCGAAAGCATCCTGCGTGCGGTTGGTCTGACGCTGTGGCTCGACAACGAAACGCTGATGGACGCGGTTACGGCGCTGTCCGGCAGCGGCCCAGCCTATTTCTTTCTCATTCTCGAATCGCTACAGGCTGCGGGCGAAGAACTTGGTTTGCCGGCTGATGCCGCGCGTCTTCTGGCCCTGCAGACGGCATTTGGCGCCGCCAAGATGGCTCTGGAAAGCGACGAAGACGCTGCCACCTTACGCCGGCGCGTCACCTCACCCGGCGGCACCACTGAACGCGCCTTGCAGGTACTGGAAGCCGGAGATCTGCGCGGCCTGATGGAAAAGGCGCTCACCGCCGCACGCGACCGCTCACGCGAACTCGCAGAACAACTGGGCGGTTGATCATGGGCCCGGGCTATTTCACCAATCCTCTCGAGTTCATCATCGGCACTCTGATCAGCCTGTATGTGCTGATTCTTATGCTGCGTTTTCTGTTGGCCTGGGTGAGGGCGGATTTCTACAATCCGGTCAGCCAGTTTCTGGTCAAAGTCACCAATCCTCTGCTGATTCCGCTACGGCGGATCATCCCCTCTGTCGGCGGCATCGACATGGCCTCGATCGTCCTCATGCTCGCGGTACAAATGCTTGGCATCGGGTTAATTCTATTGTTGCGGGGCGGCGGCATCGCGCCAGTGACACTGTTGTTCCTGAGCCTGGGGGAACTGGTTGATCTGAGCTTTAAGGTCTTCATTTATGGCATCGTCATCCAGGTGATCTTGAGCTGGATCAGTCCCGGTGCCTACAATCCGGCGGTCAGTCTGCTGTATTCCCTGACCGAACCGGTCCTGCGCCCGGCACGTAAGCTGTTGCCACCGATATCCGGGCTTGATCTATCACCGCTGGTGGCCATTCTTGTTCTGGAGGTCCTGCGCCGACTGATTGTGCCTCTGCTGATGGCGCTGGCCGCCTGACTCGTCCGGTCTGGTGACATCCACACAACCCTGGTACCAGTGGGACGGTGAGGACCTGCTGCTTTCTGTCCACATCCAGCCCCGGGCACGGCATAACGAAATCTCGGGCCCGTATGGCGACCGCCTTAAAATCCGCATCACCGCTCCACCCGTGGACAACAAGGCCAACGACAACCTCATCGAGTTCCTGGCCGACCTCTTCGGCGTAAACAGCACCGACGTCCGGCTTGTTGGCGGGAGCAAAGGGCGGGATAAACGCCTGCGTATTCACCGCCCGCGTTTACTCCCAGCCACCATCCCGTCGCGTGACACTTTGTGACCCCCTTCACGCCTGGACCAAACATCCTTACTTTGCGCACGTTTACCATACCGCCCTCGCCGTAACCCACTGTTCTATAGACTCAAGGAATTGTGTCCACGGTCGCTAGACCGGAGAGGACAGCTGCGGCCAGTGGCCGTGATACCCGCAATTGAGGAAAATTTAATGGCTCAGGACCAGTTCAGTCTGCGCATGCAAGCTTTCGATTCATGGAAGACGAACGTGCTGCAAACGCTACAAGAATTCCAAGAATGGCTCGATACCCACGAACTGAATCAGAGCGAAAATGATCTGCGCATCTATGAAACCATGGAAGCGCTGCGCAAGGATCAGTTGACCCTGGCTTTCGTCGCCGAATTCTCGCGCGGCAAAACCGAGCTTATCAACGCCATCTTTTTTGCCAGCTACGGCCATCGTCTGCTGCCATCGGAGGCCGGGCGCACCACCATGTGTCCAAGTGAACTCTTCTTCGACCGCGAGACAAAACAATCGTACCTGCGGTTGCTGCCCATTGAGACACGGCGCGAAGAACGCTCGATCAGCGACTACAAAAAAGACCCGCTGCAGTGGGTTTCCATGCCACTCGATACGAATTCTCCGGAACAGATGGCAGACACACTGCGGGAAGTCATCAAGACGAAGAGCGTCCCACTCAAGATCGCGCGTGCACTGGGGCTTTACGATGAATCCATGGACCCGCAATTCAAGAAAACGGGGCAGTTACCGGAACAGGTGGATATTCCTACCTGGCGCCACGCGCTGATCAGCTTCCCGCATCCCTTGCTGCAACAGGGACTGGTCATTCTCGACACGCCCGGCCTGAATGCGCTTGGCACCGAACCGGAGCTCACCACGAGTATGCTGCCTGCCGCCCAGGCAGTGATGTTCGTACTTGCAGCCGATACAGGCGTTACGCGCTCAGATCTCGATATGTGGGAGCATCACATTCATGGGCATAAAGATGGCAAGCATAATAGACATCTGGCTGTCGCTCTGAATAAGATCGATACGCTCTGGGACGACCTGAAAGATGCCGGCGCTGTCAACAATGGAATCGAAGGTCAGCGCCGCAAGGTTGCGGAACTCCTCGGTATGGATGGTGAGCGGGTTTTCCCTGTTTCAGCTCAGAAAGGTCTGGTCGGCAAGATCCGCAAAGACGACAGCTTACTCGACCGTAGCCGTCTGCTCCTGCTCGAATCCTTTCTCGCTGACGAGGTTCTCCCGAACAAACTCGATATGCTGCGAGACTACATTTTGAAAGAAGTCGGTGGACTGCAGACCGAGACATACAACATCCTCCATGGCCGACTGGAACAGATCACCAAAGAACTGGAAAACCTGCGAGCCCTGCGTGGCAAGAACGCTGACGTCATTCAACATCTCATGAAGAAGTCGCGTGAGGAGCAGGCGACCTATCTGCGCAACGTCGAAGGCTTTCAGTCGAGCCGACGCGTCCTGCAGAATCAGGCCAAGATCATGCTCGATGCACTCAGTCTCGACACTTTTGACAAGCTGATCAACAAGACGCGCGAAGACATGACCGGAGCCTGGACCACCGCCGGCCTGAAGAAAGCCATGCAGATTTTCTTTGAAGGTGCACGGGAGACCATGGATCAGGTTTCACAGCATGCCGAGCAGACCCGTACGCTGATCCGTGCCACCTATCGTAAGTTCCATGAAGAGCATGGCCTGCCTGCAGTGACACCCAAAATATTCTCGGTTGATCATTACAATATGGATCTACATCGTCTGCTCGACGATGCCGAAGCGTTCCGCACCAGCCCGGTTACCACGATGACCGAGCAGAGCCTTGTAATCAAAAAGTTTTTTATCGCCCTGGTCAGTCAGGCGCGCAATGTGTTCTTCCGCGCCAACCAGGAGGCGGATAACTGGCTTAAAGAAGTCATGAACCCGCTGGTCCAGCAGATCAAGGACCACAAGCGTCTGATGGAAAAGCGGCTTGACACCCTGCGCCGCATCAGTGAATCGCGTGACACTCTGGAGAGCAAGATCAACGAGCTCGAGCAAACCCGACGGGATCTGCGTAAAGAGCTGGACACGATTGAGCACCTGCAGGAGACCTTGAACAGCCCTCTACCGGATTTGAACGGTGACGGCTCTGAGCCGGTGGCTATCAGTCGCGCCGGATAAACCGTACTTCTACCGGACGTCTGGCGGGATGGCCAGGCGTCCCTTTCCCCATCCCCCCCGCAGCACGATGGCCGTAGGCGGCACCGCAATCGCCGGATCCGCAACGCCTTGGCAATGGAAACACCACACCACCATAGCAACTCTGGGCTATAGTCATACATACCGCCAACCAGAGGAGGTCCTGTATGCAACATACCAATAAGCTGTTAAAAATACTGTTTCTGGCCGGTCTGACACTTTTAGCCAGTGGCGCTCAAGCCGAGAATTCGCAAGACTTCGGCGACTATGTTGTGCACTTCAACGCGCTTAACACCGACTTATTGGCACCCAAGGTCGCTACCGAATACAACATCAAGCGCAGCAGCAACCGTGCCATGCTGAACGTGGTGGTGCTGCGTAAGGTACTAGGTGCCACCGGTCAACCGGTACCCGCAACCGTGAGCGGTAAAGCGACCACCTTGACCGGGCAACACCGTGAACTCGAACTCAGAGAGGTCCGGGAGCCGAACGCAATCTATTACATTTCGGATTTTGGCGTCAGCAACGAAGAGATGCTGAATTTTCGCCTGGAGGTACGTCCGGAAGGGGAAAGCGAGACGTTTCAGGTGCAGTTCCGCCAGCAATTTTTCACCCGTTGAAGGCGCGCACCAGCATCAAAACCGCGAACGCCAGCACCAGGCCGCCGGCTATTCGCCGCGGCCAGGGGTGGCGCACGAAGTCACTCAACGTTGCCGCCAACACGCCCATTGCCAGCAGCGTGGGCAGAGTACCGATGCCAAAACTCAACATCAGGGCGGCACCCTGCGAAGCCGAACCCGCGGCCAAAGACCATACCAACACGCTGTAGACAAGACCGCACGGCAGCCAACCCCAAATCAACCCGAACGCGAATGCCTGCGCAGGTGAGGCGATGGGCAGGAATCGCCGCCCGATAGGCTCCAGCCGCTGCCATAGGGTATGGCCCAGCCGCTCGATCCGGGTCAGCCCCGACCACCATCCACCCAGATAGAGCCCCAGTACCAACATGAATATCGCCGCTACGACCTGCAGCACCAACTGGGCCCGATGGATAAGCGCGAAGCGAAGCAGCAGACCGCCGGCGCCGCCGGCGAGAGCGCCTGCGACTGTGTAACTCACCAAGCGACCGGCATTATAGGCGAGAAGAAACGGCCAAACCGCGACGGATCGCCCCTGTGCCTGTGCCGGCAATCCCAAGGTCAGTGCACCGACGATGCCACCACACATGCCGACACAATGTACGCCACCGAAAAAGCCAACCAGCAGTGCCGCCAGCAGTGTCACATCGGTGAGCATTTATAGATGTCCGCTCATAAATCCCAGGCGTAATCCATCAGCAGCGGGGCATGATCGGAGAACCGTCTCGCGGTATAAATGCGCGCAGCCTGCACGGCGTCCCTGAGTCCGGGCGTTGTCACCTGATAATCGATACGCCAGCCGACGTTCTTGGCCCAGGCCTGGCCACGGTTCGACCACCATGTGTACTGCTCCGGTCGCTGATCCACGACGCGGAACGCATCTACAAATCCGGC
>JBFEJM010000003.1:0-18715 GCA_041553175.1 Gammaproteobacteria bacterium
CAGGCGGCGCAGCTGGATACCGATACCGGTGGCGTGCGCAGCCATATCTGCGTGCGCGTGCGAGGCAATCTGCAACTCATCCCAGTGGTCGATATCCGCTTTTTCCGCGCCGACAACAAGTATGTGACGGTTCGCACGGGTGATGCGGAGTATCTGGTCGAGGAGTCCTTGAAGGCATTGGAGGACGAATTCGCGGACCGCTTTCTGCGCATCCACCGCAATGCCCTGGTCGCCGGCCAGTTCATAACGGGGTTGGAAAAGGATGACGAGGGGCACTGTCAGGTCGTTCTGAGCGGGATCCCCGAGCGGCTGGAGGTCAGTCGCCGGCATCAGCCCGAGGTGCGCGCCCGTCTTACCGGTTAGGATCGTCGGCGGTGTGTGTTGGCTGACCGAAGCCGGTCGCCAGCGCGGCCGTCCTGCCGCCACGTAGCCGCTGCAGCGCCGAGTCGATATTCTGATCCAGGTAACCTGCATAGAATTCCAATGTACTGACCCCGACCATGCGCTCCGCCAGTTCGCGCCCCTGGCCATCCACCAGGACGACGGTCGGTACCATGTTGATGTCGTACCGCTGGGCAAGCTCGGCGCCATCGACCGCACCGCCGTCGAAATCGATCAGCGTACGGTGCCCATCGATCATTACTTTCCGAATCAGTACCTTATCCTCGTAGTCGCCGCTGATCAGCATGGGTTTCAGGATTTCCCGCTCGAGTTGCTCGCAGTAGCCGCAGGAACTCGAGGAGAAGGTCAGCAGAATCGGTAGCGCGCGCTGTTCAGCCAGCCGGGCATCGGCGCTGAGGTCGCGACTGGGCGTAACCTCGGGAGCGGCCGCCAGCACCGGAGCGACGCCGGCCAGGGTTGCCAGGGCCAAACCCAAGATCTTGAGATATCTATACTTGCAAGGAACTTCCCGCACTCGTTATCCTCCCTGCCTGCATCCCGCTGCAGCGCCGCTACGGCGCCTCCCGGCGGTTAAACACGACCGCTTCACCCACACACTGTGACCGGAAGCCCTAGGCTGTCAACTATGTCTCACCCTGTACTACGCATCGCCACTCGAAAAAGCGCCCTCGCCCTGTGGCAGGCCGAGCACGTGCGCCAGGGTCTGGAACTGCACAATCCCGGGCTCAAGGTCGAGCTGGTGACCATGACCACGCGCGGCGATCAGATCCTCGACAGCCCGCTGGCCAAAGTCGGCGGCAAGGGTCTGTTCGTCAAAGAGCTCGAAGCGGCCCTGCTGGATGGACGCGCCGACATCGCGGTGCATTCCATGAAGGATGTGCCGGTCGATCTGCCCGATGGCCTGGAGCTGGCCGAGATTCTTGAACGCGAAGACCCGCGCGACGCTTTCGTGTCCAACGATTATGCTTCCCTGGATGCGTTACCGCAGGGCGCGCGGGTCGGCACGTCCAGCCTGCGCCGGCAATGCCAGTTGCGCGCATTGCGCCCGGATTTCGTCATCAGCGACCTGCGCGGCAACGTCAACACGCGGTTGGACAAGCTCGACCGCGGCGATTACGACGCCATTATCCTGGCCTGTGCCGGACTCAAGCGCCTGGGTTTCAACGAACGCATTCGCCAGGAACTGGGTGCCGACGTGATCCTGCCGGCCATTGGCCAGGGCGCGATCGGTATCGAGTGCCGCGTCGGCGACACGGCGATCCACGACTGTATTCGGCCGCTGGGCCATACGCACACCGCTGATCGGCTGCGGGCCGAACGGTCGCTGAACCGGCGCCTGAACGGCGGCTGTCAGGTGCCGATCGCCGGCTATGCCGAACTCGATCACGGTGTGATCGTTCTGCAGGGCCTGGTCGGGCGGCCCGACGGCGGTGAATTGATACGCGGGGTCATCAGCGGTCGACCGGAAGATGCCGAGGAGCTGGGCGAGGTCCTGGCCGACGATCTGCTGGGCCGTGGGGCGGATGTGATTCTGCGTGAACTCTACGCGGACGATTGAACCCAGCGCGATGCCTGCCAAAGGGCCGAATCCGATACAGGGTGCACTCGCCGGTCACGGCATCCTGGTCACGCGCCCGGCCCACCAGGCAGAAGGGTTGTGTTCCCTGATCGAGGCCGCCGGCGGGCGCGCCTGGCGGTTTCCGGTGCTGGAGATACAGCCGGTGCAGGATTCAGCGCACCTGCGCGAAGCCCTGGGCAGGCTGAGCGACTATGACATCGCCATCTTTGTCAGCGCCAATGCCGTTCAGCACACACTCGCGGCATTGGCACCGCAGCCCTGGCCCACGGCCGTGCGCATCGCAGTGGTGGGGGCGGCGACCGCACGCGCGGTGCGTGAGCAGGGTCTGGCCGTGGCGATCTGTCCGGACAGTGCATTCAACAGCGAAGCCCTGCTGGCCGTGCCGGAACTGCAGCAGGTACAGGGCCGGCGCATACTCATTCTGCGTGGTGACGGCGGCCGCGAGCATTTGCGCGAAGCCCTGCTGGCGCGCGGCGCGCAGGTGGATTATCTGGAAGTCTACCGACGGGTGCAGACAGACATCGACCCGAGTGAGCTGATCGCACGCTGGCAGGCCGGTGAAATTCATGCTGTAACCGTAAGTAGTAACGAAAGTTTACAGAAGCTGCACACTATCATTGGTACACTGGGCGCCGAGCTGCTGGGTAACACCACGCTGGTCGTTGCCAGTGAACGCACGCGTGAGCTGGCGCGTTCGCTCGGTCTGTCAGGCCCTGTGGTGGTCGCCGGCGATGCGACCGATGCCGCCATGGCGGACGCATTGGAGCGGCATTTCAGTGCCGCGAAATCGGGGGACATGGATTGAATCATGAGTAAACGCAAACAACACGAAAACACACCCGCGGAGCCGTTGAATGGCGCAGCGGAGAATCCACCTGCTGAAATCGTCGCGGACGCGCCAGAAGAATCCGCTCCGGTCGAGTCCGCTCCGGTCAAAGATGAGCCGCAACCCGCCGCGCGCAGTTATGCCCTGCCGGTAGCAATCGTGGCGCTGCTCGGCGCCGTCGGTGTCGGCGTGGGTGGTTATTTCGTCTGGCATGAGGTGCAACGGCTGGGTGTCTGGCAGCAGCAGGTGCTGGGTCAGATCGACAGTCGCAGCCAGAGCCTCGATCAGCGACTGGAAAACTTCAAGGACCGCCTCGACGCGGACCTGGCGACAACCGATCGCGGTCGGCGCGAGCTGGAAGATGCGCAGCGCAAACTCGCCACGGCACTGGAAGGGCAGGAAAACTCGCTTACTGTTCTGCGCGCGCAGATGGGCCGCAGCCAGAACGACTGGACGCTGGCCGAGATCCAGTACCTGTTGCAGATGGCCAACCAGCGCGTGCAGCTGCAGCGCGATACCGTCACCGCCGTGGCGGCGCTCGAAAGTGCCGATCAACGTCTGCAGGAACTGGCGGATCCCGGTTTCAATGCGGTCCGCGAGCAGATCGCGCAGGAGATCGCCGCGCTCAAAGCCGTCGCGCTGCCCGATCGTCCCGGCATTGCACTGGCGCTGAACACCTTGTCCGGGCGAGTGGCCGAGCTGCCGCTCGAATCGGCACAGCCGTTGCCTGAATTCCAGCCGGAGAATACGAGCGAGGCGGCGGACGCGGGCTTCACGGTCGAAGACTGGAAACGGCTGCCCGCGCTCATCTGGCAGGAACTGCGCAATCTGGTTGTGGTGCGCCGCAACGATGAGCCGGTCGGTCCGATGCTGGCACCCGACCAGCAGTACTTTCTGCGCCAGAATCTCGATCTGAAACTGCATGCCGCGCGACTGGCTGCCCTGCAGAGTGACCATGAAAACTATCGCGCGAGTCTCACCGGCGCCGATGCCTGGCTGGCCGAGTACTTCGCCGCGGACGATGCCCGTGTCGTTGCCATGCGCGGCGAGCTGCAACGACTGGCCGCAATCGATGTCAGGCCGTCACTGCCGGATGTCAGCGCATCGTTGCGTCAGTTGCGTCAGCGCATGCGATTGTCTGATCTGGCAACGCCGGCACCGGCCAAGAAGGCACCGAATAAGACGGCGGCACCGGCACCGGCAGCGCCGCCGGCGGGAGACGGCGCAGCGACTGAAGAGGCGGCACCATGAAGTTCCTTCTCTATCTGCTCATCAGCCTGGTCGCGGTAACAGTGTTGGGGCTGGTTCTGATCAAACAGCCCGGTTATGTGTTGATCGGCTTCGGCGAGTGGACAATGGAGACGACGCTGGCGTTGCTGTTGTTCACGTTGTTGCTGTCATTTTCTTCGCTGTACCTGCTGCTGCGGTTTTTTGCCGGATTGCGGCGCGCGCCGCGGCAGGTGCGTGAATGGGATCGGCGGCGCAAGGCGCTGCGAGCGCGCAACAATCTGAATCGCGGCCTGATCGAATTGTCGGAGGGGAGCTGGGGCAATGCCGAGCGCCGCCTGCTCAAGGATGTCGACATCAGCGACAGTCCGTTGCTGAACTATCTCGCTGCCGCCCGTGCGGCGCAGCAGCAGGGTGCGCACGAGCGCCGCGATCATTATCTGCGCCTGGCCCACCAGGGCCTGCCGGCAGCCGATATCGCCGTCGGACTCACCCAGGCCGAGCTGCAGATCGCGCATCGACAGATGGAGCAGGCGCTCGCCACGCTGACTCACTTGCGTACCATCGCACCGCGGCACGGCTACGTGCTCAAGATGCTGATGCGTCTGTACGAGACGCTGCAGGACTGGGAGCATCTGCGTGATCTGTTGCCGGAATTGCGCAAGCGCAAGGTGCTGGATGACACTGAGGCCGATGTGCTGGAGGTGCGGTTGCATTGCGAGCTGTTGGCGCAGGCGGCTCGCGGGCGCGATGCCGACTTGTTGCGCGACACCTGGAATCGGGTGCCGCGCCGATTGCTGAGCAACACCGATCTGATCATGGCCTACGCCACGCGCCTGCACGAAATCGGGGAAGACGCCGAAGCGGAGCTGGTGCTGCGCGGTGCACTGAAGAAGTCCTGGGACGAACGCCTGGTCGACCTGTATGGCCGAGTGCGTGGCGAAGATGTCGCGCGCCAACTGACCCAGGCCGAAGAGTGGTTGCGTAATCAGGATAGAAATCCCGTGCTGCTGTTGGCGCTGGGCCGTCTGGCGATGCAGAACGGTCTATGGGGCAAGGCGCGCAGCTACCTCGAGGCGAGTGTCGGGATCGCGCCGACCATTGAGAGTTACCAGTTGCTGGGCACGCTGGCGGAACAGATGAAGGACGCCGGGTTGGCGACCGATTGCTACCGCAAGGGGATGCAGTTGGCGACGGGTTCCAAGGCGCTGCCGGCGCCTGTCCCCGAACACGAGGAAACGACTGAGGATATGCCGCTGCTGGCGGACGCGGGGGAAACGCCCGCTGAAGCCAAGGCGTCAGGCTGAACCGGCCGCCTGGTTGCGGGTATCGAGGGCAAATTCAAACGCGTCCGAGAACATCTGGTCAGCCGGCAGACCCCGTAGCCCGAACAGACCGCGCGCTGCCTCGACCATTGCCGGCGGGCCACTCAAGTACAGGTCGTGTCCGCTCAAATCGGGATACTCGCGTACCACGGCGTCAGTCACCAGGCCGGTGGCTCCGCTCCAGCAGTCGTCCGCAGCGGGTTCCGACAACACCGGTGTATAGCGAAAATTCGAGTGCTGTGCGAGCCAGTTCCCGATCTCATCCTGGAAATAGAGATCACGCCCGCTCCGCACACCCCAGAACAGGTGCAGCGGCCGATCGAATCCGTTATGGAAGGCGTGTTCGAGCATGCCCTTGAGGGGTGCGAAGCCAGTACCTCCGCCCACCAGAATAACCGGCCGCGGTGAATCCTCGCGCAGATAATAGGAGCCCAGGGGGCCTTCAATGCGCAGCATCGACTTGGGTTTCATTTCCTCGAACACGTAGCGGGTGAAATGGCCGCCCGGAATCAGGCGCACATGGAGTTCGATATAGCCGTCGTCATGCGGTGCGTTGGCGATCGAGAAACCGCGCCGGCGCCCGTCCTTGAGCAGAATCTCCAGGTACTGGCCAGCCAGGAACTGCAGCCGTTCGTTGGGTGGCAGGGTGAGACGGAGACGCATAACGTCGTGGGTCAGGGGTTCGAGTGCACTGACCTTGGCGGGCAGATTCTTGATCTCGATATCACCGGGTGCTCGAATCTCGCGCGCCGCGATGACCAGATCGGAAGCCGGTTGCGCTTGGCACAGCAGAATTCGGTCGGCAGGGGTTTCAGTGGCAGCGAGTGCGCGTGGTAGACCGTCCGCGTAGTGGACGCTGCCCGACTGCAGTGTTGCCTGACAGGTGCCACAGGCGCCGCTGCGGCAGCCATAGGGCAATACCAGCCCCTGCCGTAATGCTGCGGCGAGCACCGATTCGCCGGATTCGACGCCGAAGCGGCGACCGCTGGGTTGGAGTTTGACCTGAAAAGACATTATGGGATTACACGTGCCGCTGGAAAGGGCGCACGATTGTCGCTCATTTGATTCCGGAGATAAACCGATGAACCCTGTGTTTATAGTGGGTTGCGGCTACGTGGGACAGCGTCTCGCGCGGCAACTGGCGGCCGAGGGGAGAAAGGTCAGCGGGCTTGTGCGCAGCAGCGAATCCGCGAAGCTGCTGCGGGCGCTGGATGTTGCGGCCGTGCAGGTCGATTTGGATGACACCGCCCCGCTCCCCTTCCTCCCTGGCGTGGGCGCCGACGTCTATTATTTCGCACCACCGCCGCCCAGCGGTGATGGCGATCCCCGTCTGCGCCGTCTCCTTGAGGTCTGGGCAAGTCCCCCTGTTCGAATCGTCTACATCAGCACCAGCGGTGTGTACGGCGATTGCGGCGGCGACTGGGTCGACGAGACCCACCCGCTCGCCCCGTCCACGCCGCGGGCCCGCCGTCGCGCCGATGCCGAAGCCGCCTTGCAGGCATGGTCGGCTGCGACCGGCGTGCCGGTTGTCATCCTGCGCGTGCCGGGTATCTACGGGCCGGGAAAACTGCCGCTGGAACGTCTGCGCAAGGGGCTGCCGCTGCTGCGCGAGGCCGATTCGCCCTATACCAACCGCATACATGTCGACGATCTCATTGTCGCCTGCCGGGCGGCAATGGAGCGCGGTCGGCCCGGTGCGGCCTACAACGTCAGCGACGGTCAGCCGTCAAATATGACCGACTACTTCAATCGCATTGCCGATTTCACGGGACTCCCGCGTCCGCCCACGATATCGCGTGACGACATCGATCAGTTGAGTCCCGGCATGCGCGGGTTCATGGATGAGTCGAAGCGGCTGAGCAACCGTCGACTGCGCGAAGAGCTCGGCGTGACATTGCTGTATCCGACGCTTGAAGGCGGCTTGGCGGCGTGTATCACACCGGCCGATGACGTTGGCTGCTGACATGTGTCTCGACGTCTGCATGTTGCCACGGCGCCAGCCAGTGGACGGAAGGTGGTATGGATCCGCCTTTCTGTACCGGGTTGAGCCGAGTTGTCATACTCTGACGCCAGGAATGTACTGTGTCCGGAGCACCCGTGTATGACCAGCACCCCGATCCGTATAGACTATTTTTCCGATGTGCTCTGCGTCTGGGCCTATACCGCGCAGATCCGCCTCGATGAACTTGAAGCACACTTCGGTCACCGCATCGAATTGCAGCACCACTTCATTCCGGTGTTCGGGTGTGTCAATCGATTGATTGACGAGTACTGGAGCAAGCGCGGCGGTTATGCGGGCTACAGTGAGCACGTGCGCAAGATCTGTACGGATTTCCCCCATGTCGAATTGCACCCCGATATATGGACGCGTGATATTCCGGCCAGCTCCGCCAACGCGCATCTGTTCCTGAAGGCGGTTGATCGGCTGGAGCGGACCGGCACGATCGCGCCCGAAACCAAGGCGCTCCTGAATGGCAATACGTTGCTTGAGGCCGTGGCCTGGGCGCTGCGGCTGGCCTTCTTTCGCGATCTGCGCGACATCGCACAGCGTTCGGTTCAACTCGAGATAGCGTCAACGTTCTTTTTGCCGCTGGCACCGCTGCAGGAAATGCTGGACAACGGCGTCGCCATGGCCGATCTCTGTGCCGATGTGGACCTGCGCGATCGCTACCATGTCGAAGGCAGTCCCACCTACGTTCTGAACGAAGGCCGCCAGAAACTCTACGGCAACGTCGGCTACAAGATTATCGAGGCGAATATCGAGGAGTTGTTGCACCGGCCGAGCGGCCAGGCAAGCTGGTGCTGAGTGGACTAAGACTCGATTCCAAGTTCCTGCCACAACGCATCCACGCGTTGTTTTACGTCATCAGACATGCGGATGGGTCTGCCCCACTCGCGTGTCGTCTCGCCCTTCCATTTGTTGGTGGCATCGAAACCGATCTTGCCGCCGAGTCCCGACACGGGTGAGGCGAAGTCGAGATAGTCGATGGGTGTGTTCTCGACGATGGTGGTGTCGCGCGCCGGGTCCATACGCGTGGTCATGGCCCATATCACGTCCTTCCAGTCGCGCACGTTCACGTCATCATCGGTGACGATGACAAACTTGGTGTACATGAACTGGCGCAGGAAACTCCACACGCCGAACATCACGCGCTTTGCATGTCCCGGATACTGTTTCTTCATGCTCACGCAGGCGACGCGGTAGGAGCAGCCTTCGGGCGGCAGATAGAAGTCGGTGATCTCGGGAAACTGTTTTTGCAGAATGGGCACGAACACCTCGTTCAGTGCCACGCCGAGAATCGCCGGTTCGTCCGGTGGCCGGCCGGTATAGGTGCTGTGGTAGATCGGATCGCGCCGATGGGTGATGCGTTCGATGGTGAACACCGGGAAGCGATCGACTTCGTTGTAATAGCCGGTGTGATCACCGAACGGGCCTTCATCGGCCTCCTCGCCCGGATGGATGAAGCCCTCGAGCACGATCTCGGTGCTGGCCGGTACTTGCAGATCGTGACTGATGCATTTGGTGAGTTCGGTTTTGGAGCCGCGCAACAGTCCGGCAAAGGCGTATTCGGAAAGTGAGTCCGGCACCGGCGTGACGGCACCCAGGATGGTGGCGGGGTCGGCGCCGAGCGCGACCGCGACGGGAAAGGGTTTGCCCGGATGCGCCTGCTGCCAGTCCCGAAAATCCAGCGCGCCGCCGCGGTGTGCGAGCCAGCGCATGATTACCTTGTTCCGCCCGATCACCTGTTGTCGATAGATGCCGAGGTTCTGCCGCTCCTTGTGCGGGCCGCGTGTGCATACCAGCGCCCAGGTGATGAGCGGTCCGGCATCTTCCGGCCAACAGGTCTGAATCGGAATGCGGGACAGATCGACATCATCACCTTCGATCACGACATCCTGACACGGCGCGCTTTTGATAATCTTCGGCGCCATGTCCAGTACTTTTCTGAACACCGGCAGTTTGTCCCAGGCGTCCTTCATGCCTTTGGGTGGTTCGGGCTCCTTGAGAAAGGCCAGCAGTTTGCCGACCTCGCGCAGGGCGTCGACCGAGTCTTCGCCCATGCCCAGCGCGACGCGCTTGGGTGTACCGAACAGATTGCCCAGCACCGGCATCGAATGACCTTTGGGATTCTCGAACAACAACGCCGGGCCACCCGCACGCAGCGTGCGATCGCAGATCTCGGTCATTTCCAGATAGGGATCTATCTCGTGACGGATGCGCTTGAGTTCGCCCTGTGTTTCGAGTTGCTGGATGAAATCCCTGAGATCCCGGTATTGCATGAGGTGCCTTTAAGCCGCCAGGCCCGAATGCCGCAGCAGTGCGTCGATAGTGGGTTCGCGTCCGCGAAAGTCGATGAAAAGTTCCATCGGTTCGCGTGAACCGCCCCGCTCCAGGATCGCAGTGAGGAAGCGCTGTCCTGTTGCACGATCGAAAATGCCGGCCTCTTCAAAGGCGGAAAAGGCATCGGCAGAAAGCACTTCCGCCCATTTGTAGCTGTAGTAGCCGGCCGCGTAACCGCCGGCGAAGATATGTGAAAAGCTGTGTGGAAAGCGATTGAACGAGGGCGGCTGCATGACTGCGGTCTGCTGGCGGACCTCTTCCAGGATTTCGTATACCCTGCCGCCTTCGGTTGGATCGTAGTCGCGATGCAGGCGGAAATCGAAGATGGCGAACTCGAGTTGCCGCGCCATCTGCATGGCCGACTGAAAATTGCGCGCGGCCTGCATGCGTTCATACAGATCCTGCGGCAGCGTTTCACCGGTTTTATAATGGCCGGCGATCAGATCCAGGGCTTCGCGCTCCCAGCACCAGTTCTCCATGAACTGGCTGGGCAGCTCCACCGCATCCCAGGCCACGCCACTGATACCGGATACACCGGCATAGTCGACCTGCGTCAGCATGTGATGCAGACCATGGCCGAACTCATGGAACAGCGTGATGACCTCATCGTGCGTCAGCAGCGCCGGGTCATTGCCGATGGGGGGCGAAAAATTGCAGGTCAGATAGGCGACCGGGCTCTGCAGGCCGTCCGCGGTTACCCGTCGCGCGATGCAGTCGTCCATCCAGGCGCCGCCGCGTTTGTGCGGTCGCGCATACATGTCCAGATAGAACTTTCCGCGCAGTTCACCCTTGCCGTCGCGTATTTCGTAGAAACGCACGGCCGGATGCCAGGTGTCGACATCTTTCACTTCGGTGATATCGAGACCATACAGCCGTTGCACGACGCCGAACATGCCGGGCAGGACACGCGTCTCCGGAAAATAGGGCTTCAACTCTTCCTGGGAGATGGCGTATTTGTGCTGACGGAGTTTCTCCGAATAATACGGGATGTCCCAGGCTTCGAGATCCTCGATACCGAAGTGCTCGCGAGCATAGCCACGGACCTCATCCAGTTCCGCCCGCGCCGTCGGCAGCGAGCGCTGTGCGAGATCGGTCAGGAACTGCATCACCTGCTCGGTGCTCTGCGCCATTTTGGTTTCGATGGAGCGTTCCGCGTAGTTGTCGAATCCAAGCAGCTGTGCGGTCTCATGACGCAACGCCAGAATCTGCTCCATGATCGGCCCGTTGTCCCAGGTGCCGGCATTGGGCCCTTCGTCGGAGGCGCGGGTGACGTACGCGGTATAGAGTTCCTGCCGCAGCGCGCGGTCGTCGGCATAGGTCAGTACGGGGTAATAAGACGGAAACTCGAGATTGAACATCCAGCCGTCCAGGCCTTCGCGTTCGGCGGTCTGGCGCGCCAGCTGGCGGGCACTCTCCGGCATACCGTCAAGCCGCGCCTCGTCGGTTACCAGTTTGTGCCAGGCATTGGTGGCATCGAGCAGATTCTCTTCGAACTTGGCATGCAGTGATGACAGCTCCTGCATGACGGCCTTGTAGCGCGCGCGTTTGTCAGCCGCAAGCGCAATGCCCGATAAACGGAAATCGCGCAACGCATTGTCGATAATCTTGCGCTGTGCCTGGTCGAGTTTCTGATACTCAGCACCATCCGCGATTTGTTTATAAGCGCGATAGAGGTCCTCGTTCTGCCCCATCTCGGTGCCGTACTCGGACAGTTTGGGCAGGCAGGCGTTGTAAGCGGCGCGCAAGGCATCGCTGTTGACGACCGAGTTCATATGTCCGACCGGCGACCAGGCGCGGGAAAGCATGTCCTCGACGTCTTCGATCGGCTGCACAAGATTGCTCCAGGTGTAGGTCTGGTTTTCCTTCAGTACCCTGGCGACTATCGCGCGACACTGCGCCAGCAGGGCATCGATAGCGGGCTCGACGTGCTCGGGCCGGATGGCGGAAAAGGGTGGCAGGCCTGCCAGGCTCAGGAGTGGGTTGTCAGTCATATTCGTCCTCGCGGTGCAGCCGGGTAATCGGCGCGAAATGCGCAGTTGCGCGGTACTCTAGCATGCAGGCTGGTCTGACCAAAGCCCGGTACAGCTGTCGGGAAATGCTAGAATGCCTGCCCTGTACGCGTTTCGATGCAAGGAGAAGAAATGACCAAACACTACGATCTGATCGCCATTGGCGGCGGCAGTGGCGGATTGTCGGTGGCCGAGCGGGCCGCCCGCTATGGCGCCAAGTGCGCGGTCATCGAAAGCGGTCCATTGGGTGGTACCTGCGTCAATGTCGGCTGTGTGCCGAAAAAAATCATGTGGTTCGGTGCCAGTCTGGCGCATGCGCTGGAAGACGCCGCCGGCTACGGCTTCAGCATCGGTGCGCACAGCTTCGATTGGGCAACACTGAAGCAGGGCCGCGACCGTTATGTCCACAACATCAACGACTGGTACCACACCTACCTGGCCGATTCGGACATCGACGAAATCGTCGGCCGCGCCCGCTTTGTCGACGCCCATACCCTCGAAGTCGCCGGCAAACGCTATAGCGCGGATCATATCGTGATCGCTGTCGGTGGCGCTCCGACCATTCCGGATACCCCGGGTGCGGAGCTGGGCATCAGCTCGGACGGTTTTTTCGAGCTGGAGCACCTGCCGCGGCGGGTCGCGGTAGTGGGGTCCGGCTATATCGCCGTTGAACTCGCCGGGATGCTGAACGGCTTGGGTGCCGATGTCACCATGCTGTTGCGGCGGGAGCATCTGCTGCGCAGTTTCGATGCCATGCTGCGCGAAAGCCTGATGGAGGAAATGCTCAATGCGGGTGTCGATATCCTGGCCGGTACGCAGGTGAAGGCACTGGTGCGGGAGGACGACGGCAGTCTGAGCATTGAATGCGGAAATGGTCAGCGGTTGGAGGGCTTCGATCAGCTTATCTGGGCGATCGGACGGACGCCGGTGACCGCCGATTTGAATCTCGAAGCCGCCGGTGTCGCTGTCGACGCCGATGGGTTCATCCCCTCCGACCGTTTCGAGGCCACCAACGTCCCCGGCATTTATGCCATCGGCGACGTCAACGGCAAGGTGCAGCTGACGCCGGTCGCGATCGCCGCCGGCCGTCGCCTGGCGGACCGGTTGTTCGGCGGTATGTCGGAGCGGCATCTTTCCTATGACCTGGTGCCGACCGTGGTATTCAGCCATCCGCCGATCGGTACTGTCGGTCTGACCGAAGGTGAGGCGCGCCAGCGTCATGGCGATGCGGTAAAGATCTACAGCACCCGTTTCACGCCCATGTACCACGCATTGAGCGGCCGTGAGCAGAAAACCGCGATGAAGCTGGTCACGGTCGGGGCACAGGAACGGGTGGTTGGCTGTCACATAATCGGGCTCGGTGCCGATGAAATGCTGCAGGGATTCGCGGTCGCCATGAGCATGGGTGCGACCAAGCGGAACCTGGACGACACCGTCGCCTTGCACCCGACGAGTGCCGAAGAACTTGTAACGCTAAGGTGACAGATATGCCGATTCGTGATTTTGAATCCAAGCGCCCGCGTATCGCCGCGACCGCTTATATCGATCCTCAGGCGCTGGTGATCGGCGACGTCGAAATCGGCGCCCACGCCTCGCTGTGGCCGAATGTGGTTGTGCGTGGCGATGTACACTCCATTAAAATTGGAGCAAACACCAATATTCAGGATGGGTCCATTCTTCATGTCTCTCATGACAGCGAGTTTGCCCCGGGAGGCTTCTCATTACAGGTGGGTATCGGCGTTACCGTCGGCCACCAGGTTATCCTGCATGGCTGTGAAATCGGTGATAACTGTCTGATCGGAATGGGGTCCATGGTGATGGACGGGGCCCGGATCGAGGCCGGCACCATGCTCGGGGCCGGCAGTCTGGTGGGGCCGGGCAAGGTCATTGAGGCGGGCTACCTGTGGCACGGCCGTCCGGCTCGGCGGGTGCGCTACCTGACCCCCGACGAAGTGCGTTATCTGACCTACTCGTCCAAGCACTATATTCGGCTGAAGGATCGTCATCGCACTGACCAGTAGACTTGGCTATACTCGCGTCAAAGTGTCGCCGCCTGCCGCCCCGGATTGCCGAGGTGGTGGCTTCAATAACAAGTTGTCATCAGTTGAATGGCAGCAATAACAGACGAGGTGTGGCCAGCATGAATCTCTTTATCGGGAACCTGCCCATCAACGCGACGGAAGGCGATTTATATCAGCTACTGAATCTGTCGCGGGGCGAGGGCGCGCGTCGTTTGCGGATATTCAAAAAACCCGCGCGGGATGGGCGTACCAGCCGATTCGGTCTGCTCTACGTCGAGACCACTGCGGATCTGCGCAAATTCCTCAAGCGGGCGCGTGACGCCATCCTCAACGGTCAAACGCTCAGTGTGCGGGAATACGTTCCGCGCGCGATCGGCAACGAACGTCGCGCGGTCAACTGGCGTGAGCGGAACTGGACCCATTCGGAACGGCGCCGAACGGAACGACGGTCAAACGTCTGAGCTTGAACGGCCGGGTGGTATGACGATCAGGCGGCAGGGGCGCGTAGACGCTCGATGACGGCAGCGGTGTCCGGCCGTATACCGCGCCAGATCGCAAAGGCCTCAGCGGCCTGTTCAACCAGCATTCCAAGTCCATCCAGTGCCTGTGCGCCTTGTGCGCGCGACCAGCGGACGAACGCGGTCGGTTCACTCCCATACATCATGTCGTAGGACCATGCCCCTTCGCGAAAGATCGTCGCCGGTAAGGGGGGCACTTCGCCCGCCAGTCCGGCGGCGGTGGCATTGATGACCAGATCGAACCTCTGCCCATCCAGTTCCGCAAACCCGCAACCGTATACCGGCCCGAACTCGGCGAACAGCGCGGCGAGTTCATGCGCCTTTGCGGCGGTACGGTTGGCGATCAGCAGGCGGGCGGGTGACTCGGCCAGCAGCGGTTCGATCACGCCACGTGCCGCGCCACCCGCTCCCATCAGCAGTATGTTGCGATTCTTAAGTGCGATCCCGTGATTGAGGCGCAGATCACGCACCAGTCCGACGCCGTCGGTGGTATCACCGTGCAGTTGATCCGATGCATCCCACCAGAGGGTGTTCACGGCGCCAGCCCGTTCCGCCCGCGGAGTACGTGCGGCGGTCAGCTGCCAGGCCTCCTGCTTGAAGGGCACGGTGACGTTCAGGCCCTTGCCACCGGCGGCATGGAATGCCGCTACTGCGGCAGCGAATCCGCCCAGCGCCACTTCGATCGCGGAATAGTTCAGATGCTGTTTGGTCTGGGCGGCAAACAGACTGTGAATCAGAGGTGACTTGCTGTGCCCGATGGGATTGCCCATCACGGCATACTGATCGTCAGTCGAGCTGTTCATCCGAACGCGAAGACGAATACATAGAAGAAGCAGATCGACAGTAATGCGCCGGCGGGCAATGTAACGATCCAGGACAGAAAGATCGTGCGCACGACGTTCATATTGAGGGCGGCAATACCACGCGCCAGTCCAACACCCAGCACGCCGCCGACCAGCGTATGTGTGGTCGAAATAGGCAGACCCGTGCCGGACGCAAGCACGACGGTCGTGGCGGCCGCCAATGTCGCGGCGAACCCGCGGCTCGGGGTCAGTTCGGTGATGCCGGTGCCGATGGTGGCAATGACTTTATGGCCATAGGTCACCAGACCGATCACAATGCCTACGCCACCCAGGAGAAGGATCCAGGTGGGCATCGCGGTTTTCTGCAGCACCTGGCCGCCACTTTCCACGATACCGATGACCGCGGCGAGCGGGCCGACAGCGTTGGCAACGTCGTTGGAGCCGTGCGCAAACGCCATGGCGCATGCGGTGACCATCATGAGGACACCAAACACCTTTTCGACGTTGGTGAAATGGAAGTCGCTGTCTGAGCGTGGATCAAAATGCAGCCGCCGTATCGCGAAAACACCAATCACGGCAACGATCAAACCGAACGCGACTGCGATCATGTAGTTCTGGCCGGTCGTCAGATGAATGCCGGTGTGTTTAAGACCTTTTATCAGTGTTACCAGTGCGATAATGAAGCCGACCAGGAAGATGTACACGGGCACATAACGCTTGGCGGCCTCCAATGGATGTTTGGCGTTGAGAATGAAAAACTGCACGCTGACGAACAGCCAGTAGGCGATGATGCCGGCCAGTGCGGGTGAGATCACCCAGCTCATGACGATCGCACCGATCTTGTCCCATTTCACGGCTTCCATGCCGATACCGACGGCGGCGAAGCCGACAATGGCGCCGACGATCGAATGCGTGGTGGATACCGGCCAGCCCATGCGCGATGCCACCATCAGCCAGATTCCGGCGGCCAGCAGCGATGCGAGCATGCCATAGACCAGCAACTCCGGATTGCCCGCCAACAGGCTCGCATCGATCATGCCTTTGCGGATGGTTTCCGTGACCTGGCCGCCGGCCAGATAGGCACCGGTGAATTCAAATATGGCAGCGACAATGACGGCCTGGCGGATCGTCAGCGCGCGCGAGCCGACCGAGGTGCCCATGGCATTGGCGACGTCATTGGCGCCGACACCCCAGGCCATGAAGAAGCCGAACGTACAGGCCAGTACGATGAATATCGTAGCGTGTTCCATCTGATGTCCTCGAAAGAATTAACGCGCGAGCATAAGTTCGAGTCGGCTGCCGACCCGTTGGGACAAGTCCGCCAGATCACCGATCCAATCAATGACGCGATACAGGAACATGACGTCGATCGGCGGCATCTGCGCTTCGCGCTTGAACAGCTCCGCGCGAACTTTTACTTGTATTCTGTCGGTATCACTCTCGATCTCGTCGAGTTTGCGGATAATCGAGTGCACCAGGTCGACTTCGCCGCCGCGGAATCCGGTTTCGACCAGTTCGTCGAGTTCGTTGATGGCCGCCTGGGCTTGCACGGCTGCGTCAATGCAGCGGTCGAGATATTCAGTGAACAGTGTTTTCATGGAATCCGGAATCACCATTTGGCGACCCGTGATCACACCGGCAATGTCCTTTGCCCGGTTGGCGATCTTGTCTTGCGAGGTAAGCACCTCGAGAACGTCACGCCGCGACACCGGCATGAACAGGCTGTTCGGCAACTGCAGGCGCATTTCGCGTTTCAATTTGTCCGCATCGCGTTCCAACTGGGCGATGCTGGCCTGAAGTGTGCGGGCCTGTTCCCAGTCGTCAGCCAGCACGGCCTGCATGAAAGGGTGCAGTTCCCGTACGCAGTCAATCACAGCAGCCATCTGCTTTTGCAGCGGCCGGACGGGAGAGTTGCCAAATAAACTGGATATGGTGGTGCGTGCCATGCGCTACCTCGATAGTTTCAGAAACCGGCGCGATTGTAACCTGATTGACGCATCCTATCAGCGTGCATCGCGCAGCCAGGCGGCGGCCTGTTTGGCGAAATAGGTCAGGATGCCATCAGCGCCCGCGCGCTTGAAGGCCAACAGCGATTCCATGACCACCGCACGCTCATCCAGCCAACCGTTCTGACTGGCCGCCTTGAGCATGGCGTATTCACCGCTGACCTGATAGACCAACGTGGGTGCGCCGAACTGGTCCTTCACGCGGCGGACGATATCCAGATAGGGCATGCCCGGCTTGACCATGACCATGTCAGCGCCCTCATCCAGGTCCAGCGCGACTTCCCACAGGGCTTCGTCGGTGTTGGCCGGATCCATCTGGTAGCTGTACTTGTTGCCGCCGGCAAGATTGGCCGCCGAGCCGACCGCATCGCGGAATGGGCCGTAGAAACTGGATGCGTATTTTGCCGAATACGCGAGGATGCGTGTGTGGATATGTCCAGCCTGTTCCAGTGCCGTGCGGATCTGGCCGATACGGCCATCCATCATATCGGATGGGGCGACAATATCGGCGCCGGCGTCGGCATGGGAAAGGGCCTGTTTGACCAGCACCTCGACGGTCTCATCGTTCAGGACATAGCCGGAAGTATCGATCAGGCCGTCCTGGCCATGGGTGGTAAAGGGGTCGAGGGCGACATCGGTGATTACGCCCAGTTCAGGATAAGCCTGCTTGAGTGCGCGTACCGCCCGCTGTGCAAGCCCCTTCGAATTGAAGGCCTCGCGGGCGTCTTCGCTTTTGCAGTCGGCCGGGGTAACCGGGAACAGAGCGACGGCAGGAACGCCGAGTTGCAGCAGCTCACCGGCCTCTTTGAGCAACTCATCGATGCTGACCCGCTCGATGCCGGGCATGGAGGCGATCGCCTCGCGCTGTCCTGTGCCCTCGAGGACAAACACCGGATAGATCAGATCATCCGCCGATAGACGGTGTTCGCGCATCAGCCGCCGGGAAAAGACATCACGCCGCATACGGCGCATGCGTACTCGCGGAAAGCCGCCCCGCCCGGTGTCGAAATCGCCCACTGCCAGAATTCCCCATGGTGATGACGCAAGCCCGGAGTTTACCTGCTTGGCTGGGGGCCGTCACGGATCTGGGCTAGCATTGGCCAAACGGTTTCATTCTCAGTGACCCCATGCCAATGCCCGACTATAGCCTCGACCCCTGCACCCTGCTCCTCCCGGATGCGGAGGCTTCGCTGGCCGCGTGGTATGCGTCACCGCTGGACCGGCCGACCGCACACGTGCTGCTTGCCGCCGCCCGTCGACAGGAACAGCATCTGCTCGCACGGGGGGCTGGCCTGTTCGACGCTCACCTGGCCGCGTTGATTGCCGGTTTCTGGCTGGGGCGTGCAATCGATCTCGAGTACCGAAGCCTGTTTACGGCCGCAGTATCGGACCAGCGAGCGCTGCTGGATCTCGTTTATGGCCAGCTGCTGATGAGCTGCAAGCGCAGCGGCGCCAACGATCATCTCAGATCGGGTTTCACGGCCGCGGCTCGGCTGCTTGCGCCGCCAGACTATTTCGCGATTTTGAAGCGCCATGAGCTGCTACGCTGCCTGCCTCTGTCGGATGCCGGTTCGACACCGATGGCATTGGCGGATTTGCTCGCTGAAGCCAGTGTTATCAATCGGTTGAGTCGCGCTGCCGGAAGGCGGGCGGAACC
>JBFEJM010000004.1:0-18152 GCA_041553175.1 Gammaproteobacteria bacterium
CGCGATGCCGAACATGAAGAGACGCTGGAAGACGTTCGCTTCAGTCGCCTGGTGGCAGTACTGATCGGCGCCGGAATCGGAAGCCTGTCGGGCATCATCGGGCAGGGCGGCGCATTCCTGTATGTGCCTGCAATGTTGTACATTCTAAGCATTCCGACCCGCATCACCATCGGCAGCGCACTGGCAGTCGGCATTTTGTCCGCCGGGGCGGTCCTGCTGGGTCGTCTTGGTACAGCGCAGATCCCCTGGCTCGAGGCGGGACTGGTCGTGCTGGGGGTTATTCTGGGTTCCCAGGGCGGCACCGCACTGAGTCAGCGCATACCCCGAGTCTTTTTGCGTCGCGCTCTGGCGTTGGTGATACTGGGCACCGCCATGAAAATCGTAACGAGTGTTTACCCATGAGAAGATTCCTTGCATTGCTGTCCTTCAGTCTCCTGCTGGTGGGTCCTGCGCAGGCCGACCCCCCCGCGGAATACGCGTTTCAAAATTATGCCGACGCACTGCAGCGCGCATCCGCATCAGACAAGCCGATCTTTCTCTATCTCGGCCGGCATGGCTGCGGTTACTGCGACAAGACCAACAAGCAGTCCTTTTCGAACGGCGACGTGCGCACGCAAATGAATAAAACCTTTGAATTGGCCTATGTCGATTCCGAAGGCAGCGAACGTCTGATATTGCCGAATGGCGAGCGTGTCACCGAGGCCATGTTCGCGGAACGCCTGAACGTGGTCGGGACGCCGGTTTTCTTCGCGCTGGCGGCGGACGGGACTGAGATCGCCCGCCTCTATGGTTTTCAACCCGCAACCGCGCTGTTGGCTTTCACCGATTACATTTCGACCCGGCACTACGAAACGCAGTCCTTCCGCGACTATGTCGCCGGCACGCAGAGCGCTTCGCAATAATGCGTCGGGCTGCCTGTTTCATTGCCCTTGTCGTCGCCGCGCAGAGCTGTCCAGCGTGGGAATTCACCTCAGCGATCGAGGTCTCTCGTCACCAAGGCAAAAACACGTTTCACCATCTCGACGCGACCGGCCGGCGCAGCATTGCAGTCAACGACGAGTGGGTGGCAGTGAGCTGGGAAGACAATCACAGCGGCGAGACCAACGCCTATGTCGCGCTCAAGCGCCTGACAGACGACCGCTTCCTCAACGCTGAACAACTGAATACCGCCGGCTCCGCCTACACCCCGGGCATTACCGCCTTCGCCGATGGCTTTGTCGCAGGCTGGTCTGACGATGACGCCGTCTGGGCGCGATTCATCGGTGCCGACTCCAAGGGCAGTCCGGTTCGTGTATCCACGTCGCACGCCGATCAGATCGCGCTCGCACCGCTCGACTCGACCTCGGCAATCGCGGTCTGGATGAGCCGGGAAAACGGGACATGTATATATGCCGCCCGCCTGCAACTGAAGGGTACCGCGTTGACGGCGGGCACCCCGACACCGGTCTCGGACTGCGCGGTGCAGCGGTCGCAATCGCAACCCGCCGTGGCAACAGGGAGCGACGGCACAGTTATCGTCTGGCAGGACCGCACCACGGGAACCAACCGTGTTTACGCCAGCCGCACGAAGGATGCAGCAACGTTTACGGAGCCGGTGCAGATCAACGAGACCGTGAAAAAATCCGCCACCTGGGGCGCCGGTTCATCGGCGATCAACCCCTCGATCGAGCACGGCGCACAGGGGTTCTGGGTATCCTGGCTGGATAAACGCGCGGACCGGGCCGGCTACAAGGTCTACAGCGCGCTGAGCGAAGACGGCCTCAGCTGGTCGGAGAATCTGAAAGTTCAGGATGACTTCGGAGATGAAACACCGCAATGGTCAGTATCGCTGGCGGTCTCGCCCACCGGTGACGGTATCGCGACCTGGTCGGATGCGCGTGAGGCCGCCGGCCAGGATATTTATTTCGCGCGCACCGAAGACGGCGACTGGAGTGAAAACCACCTCTTTGAGGGCGGTGCAGGTCCGGGGGATCAGGGCAGCCCCTCTGTGGCGGTCGACGCCAAGGGTACGTTGCACATTGTCTGGATCGATAAGGCCGATGAAAACTCCAGCGCGCTCAAGTACGCCACCGGAACCGCGGACGAACCCTAGTCGCAGCTGCGCACCTCTATTCCGCCCGTCAACGCACACCGCACTGTAGCGGCCGTTCCAGCACCAGGTTACCGACCGCATCCACACGGCACTGCCAGCCCGGTGCGAGATAGGTCGTTGCCACCGTTTCGGTAATCAGCGCGGGGCCGTTCAGACATTCCCCTTCTGCAAGACACTCGCGAGGAAACACCGGCACGGGATTGTCGATGCCATATAACCGGGTCGTCCGTACCTCCGTACGCGCAACCGGCGACGGCGACGGCAAACTGACCTGTGGCAGCGGGCCCTGCACGGCGACACGCAGATTCACCAATTCGACGTCCGTATCGAGCCGATGTCCGTAACGGGCTTCGTGCCGTGCATGAAAGGCGGCTGCGGTGGCGGCAGTCCCCTGCCAGGGCACCGTCAGCGTATACGACTGGCCCAGATAACGCAGATCGAGATCTGACGTGCTGCTGCAGTCGTTCGCCGCGATGCCATCGCTGATCAGCGCCGCGACACCGGCGTCACGCAATGCGGCAAGACCGTGCTCAATGGTTTCAGGCGGCAGTGCTGACAGCAGACCGGACATGCCACGCGAGAGTTGCCGTGCGCGCGGCGCGACCAGCATGCCCAGGGCGGACAATACACCTGCATGCACCGGCACCAATGCTCGCCGCATGCGCAGCCCGTCGGCCAGTGCACAGACGTGCAGGCCACCCGCCCCACCAAAGGACGCGAGCACGAAATCCGCGGGATCGATGCCCCGCTGCACCGAGATCACGCGCAGCGCGCGCGCCATGTGTTCATTGGCCAGACGCACGACCCCGGCCGCCGCCTCTTCGATCGGGATCCGCATGGCATCGGCCAACCGCTGCAGTGCGGTTTCGGCCGCGGCGACATCCAGCTGCAGAGCACCGCCGAGAAAGGCATCGGCGCGCAGGCGGCCCAATACCAGATTCGCGTCCGTGACCGTCGGCAGCCGGCCGCCGCGGCCGTAGCAGGCCGGCCCGGGGTCCGCACCGGCGGATGCGGGCCCCACCTGCAGCAGACCGCCCGCGTCGACCTGCGCGATGGAGCCGCCGCCGGCACCGATGGTATGCATGTCGACCATCGGCACGGCGACCGGGTAGCGGCCGATCCGTCCCTCGGTGGTCAGCCGTGGCGCACCGTCGATCAGGGCGACATCGGTGGAGGTGCCGCCCATGTCAAATGTCAGCAGGCGCGTGAAGCCACTCGCCTTACCGATAAAGCGCGCGCCCATCAGGCCGCCGGCCGGCCCCGACAACAGCAGATGCACACCCTGGCGACCCGCCTGCCCGGCGCCGACCGTACCGCCCGCGCTTTGCATCACGGCAACCGGGGCCGGAGTCACCGCGGTAGCAAGGCGGGCGAGATAGCCGTCGACCAGCGGTCCGACATAGGCGTTGAGAAAGGTTGCCATGCCGCGTTCGTACTCCCGTATTTCCGGCAATACGGCGGATGACCGGGCGACGAAGAAGAATGGCTCCAGCGCGGCCTCCAGCGCCCGCTCGGCCGCGTCATCGAGGTATGAGAACAGCAGATTGATCGCCACGGCGCGCGGGCTAGCGGCGCGGACCTGCTCGACCAGCGCGGCAATATCGGCCTCGGTCAGCGGCTCCAGTACCCTGCCATCCGCCGCAACGCGACCGCCGGTCTCGAAACAGTGCGCGGGCGGCACCGGCGGGGAAATGGGTTCGGGCTGCAGATTGTAGAGTTCAGGCCGTGCCTGGCGACCGATCGTGAGCACATCACCGAAGCCGCGGTTGGTGACATAGGCCGTCGGCACACCCTTGCTCTCCAGGACGGCGTTGGTGGCGACGGTGGAACCATGCACCAGCCGCAGCCGGGAAAAATCCAACCCAAGATCGCGCAGCCCGGTGAGAATGGCCTGCTCGGGCGCCGCCGGCGTCGACAACACCTTATGTACCCGCAACCGGCCGGCAGCCAGTACGACAAAATCGGTGAAGGTCCCGCCGGTATCAATCCCGACTCGGATCATCGTCCACCACGACACAGTTGCGGCCGGCCTGCTTGGCGCGATACAGCGCGGCGTCCGCCCGTTCGATCAGGGCATCAACGCTGTCACCGGAGCGGACCTGGGCGATGCCCTGACTGATTGTCACCACCAGACTGGTCCCGGCGATATTGAAGGGGCTGTCGCCGATGCGTTTGCGTATACGTTCGGCCACCTGCAATGCGGTCTCCAGCGGCGTATCCCGCAACACGGCGATGAATTCCTCACCCCCGTAGCGCGCGACCAGGTCGAAATCACGCACGGCGGCACGCAGGCGCGCTGCGGTATCGCGCAGCACCTGGTCGCCGACCTGGTGACCGTGGGTATCGTTGATGGGCTTGAAATGATCCAGATCGGCCATGACGACGCAGAGCGGCCGGCCGTCGCGGATGGCCTCGGCCAGCAGCCGACCGAGTCGGGGCATGAGATAGGCGCGATTGGCCAAGTTGGTCAGCGCATCGGTGTTGGCGGCCTGACGCATGGCGGACCATTCGCGTTCGAGATGGGCGACCGACACCTCCATATCGCGCATCTGCGCGATGTGATAGATCTCACTGGCCAGCGAGGCATCCAGTATGCCGATCTTGAACACCAGCTCACACAGCGCACGGTAATCCTGCCGCGACAGATCGGAACTCCTGATGTGGTCATTGATCACGGCCTGCAGAATCTGGAACGAACACAGATACAAGCCCAGCGGCACGCCCACCCAGGCATGCACTACACCGATGCGCAGGCGCTCCTCGAAATAGGAACGTTCGGTGAAATCGGCGCCGAAGCTGGTAAGGTACGCGGCCTGACTGGCCTCCAGATTGGCGCGCTCGACGCCGTCGAGGATTTTCCTGGCCTCGGCGTTCTGGTCCAGTCTGGCGTAGAATGCCGCGATGATCGAGGGAATGTTCGGAACGACGAATTCGGTGCGCAAACGTTCGCCCAGCGGAATGTCATTCGCGTTAAGATGCAGCAGTTCCAGGCGACCCTTGCGCCAATCGGCGTCGAATCCGAATTTTTCGCAATAATCCGTTGTCGGTTGCTGGCGGGTCATAAGGGAACTCAGGGTTGGTACCGCGGTCGTAAACGCCGGCACCTTGAGTACGACAGGGGTTCCACTATAATCCGGCCGCACTACCGACTTTCACTGACCCTGATCTGATCATAGCTAAAATGGACAAGGAAATCCTGATAGAAGCCGAGCATCTGTATCGCTACTACGGACCAACCTGTGCGGTCCGTGCGGTCAGCTTCGAGCTTGCCAAAGGGGATGTGCTCGGCTTTCTCGGCCCCAATGGCGCCGGTAAATCCACCACCATGCAGATGCTCACCGGCAATCTTGCCCCCAGTGCCGGCAAGATTCGCGTACACGGCATCGATCTGCTCGATGAACCCAAGCGCGCCAAGCGCGAACTCGGCTACCTGCCGGAACAACCGCCGCTGTACCGCGAACACACCGTCGACGAATTCCTGACCTATTGCGGCCGGCTGCATCAGGTCCCGCGCAACCGGCTGCGCCCTGCCGTCGACCAGGCCAAGGAGCGCTGCGGTCTCGGCGACGTCGGTCGGCGGCTCATCGGCAATCTGTCCAAGGGCTACCAGCAGCGCGTGGGTATCGCTCAGGCCATTCTGCACAACCCGGCTGTCGTCATTCTGGACGAACCCACGGTGGGACTGGACCCGATCCAGATCCGCGAGATCCGCGGCCTGATCCGCGAACTCGGCAACGACCACGGTATCGTCCTGTCCACCCATATCCTGCCCGAGGTGCAGGGCGTGTGTAATCGTGTGCAGATCATCAATCAGGGCCGGCTGGTGTTTTCCGACAGCATGAGCGGTCTGGAACAGCATCTCCATTCCCAGCATCTGATTATTCGCTTGCGGCAGCCACCGCCGGTCGCGGAGCTGAGCCAGCTGCCCGGCATCAGCGCGGTCGAGGAGCTCGACAACGGTCGCCTGCGACTGCGCTTTGAACAGGCCAGCCCGGCCATCGCCATTGCCGAGACTGCGGTCAGCCGTGGCTGGGGACTGGAGGAACTGATCCCCGAACGGCGCACGCTGGAACAGATCTTCGTCGAGCTCACGATGCAGGATCACACCCCCGATGCAGTCGCCGACGCACCGGACAGCACTACCAAAGGAGCTGCGGCATGATGATGCTGCATATCGCCGCCCGCGAACTCAAGGCGCTGTTCCTGTCGCCGTTGGCCTGGTCGATTCTCGCCGTGGTGCAGTTCATCCTCGCCTATCTGTTTCTGGCGCAGGTCGATACTTTCATGACCTACGCGCCGCGCTTCGCCGGCATGGACGGCGCACCCGGCGTCACCGATGTCATTGTCGCGCCGCTGTTCGGCAATGCCGCCGTGGTCCTGCTGCTGGTCGCGCCGCTGATCACCATGCGCGTGCTGAGCGAAGAAAAGCGCAGCCGCACACTCAGTCTGCTGATGTCGGCGCCGGTGTCGATGACCGACATCGTGCTTGGCAAGTACCTCGGCGTGCTCGGCTTCTTCGGTGTCATGCTCATCATGCTGGGCATGATGGCGTTGTCGCTGCTGGCCGGCACCGACCTGGATCTGGGCAAGGTCGCCAGCGGCCTGTTCGGGCTGGCGCTCGTGGTCGGCGCGTTTTCCGCCGCCGGGCTGTATATGTCCAGTCTCACCGAACAACCCACCATCGCGGCGGTCAGCAGTTTCGGTCTGTTGCTGCTGCTATGGATCATCAACTGGGCCGGCGGCTCGGGCGCGACGGTCAGCGGGCTGTTCAGTTATCTGTCGCTGGTGGGACATTACGAATCGCTGCTGAAGGGCCTGTTCAACAGCACCGATGTCGCCTACTACCTGCTGTTCATTGTCACCTTCCTGGTGCTGAGTATTCAGCGTCTCGACGCCAACCGCCTGCCGCATTGAACCAACGCCATGGATGTCACACCTAAAACCACATTGAGTATTCGCCTGCAGCGCTATGTCTTCACGCTGCTGTTCCTGGGCTCGATAGGACTGCTGGCCTGGATCAGCACCCAATACGTGCAGGAAGCCGACTGGACGGCCGGTGGCCGTAACAGTCTGTCCGAAGACAGCCTGCGCCTGCTCGAGACACTGACCGAGCCGGTGACCATCACCGCCTTTGCCCGCGAGAACGACGCGCTGCGCAACCAGATACGGGATCTGATCGGGCGCTACCAGCGGCGCAAGGCCGATATAGAACTCAGCTTCGTCAATCCCGATGCCGAGCCGGAGCGCGTGCGCGAGCTGGGCATAACGGTCGACGGCGAACTGCGTGTCGCCTATCAGGGACGCAGCGAACGCGTCACCGAACACACCGAACAGGCCATCACCAATGCCATGCTGCGCACGGCGCGGCAGGGTGACCGCTGGATCACCTTCCTGACCGGCCATGGTGAACGCGATCCGCAGGGACAGGCCAATCACGACCTCGGCAACTTCGGCAGCGAAATGCAACGCAAGGGGCTCAAGGTCCAGACGCTGAATCTCGCCCAGAACCCGCAGATCCCGGATAATCTCAGTCTGCTGGTCATCGCCAGTCCGCAATATGATCTGCTGCCGGGCGAAATCGAACTGGTGCGTGACTACCTGAACAACGGCGGCAACCTGTTGTGGCTGGCCGATCCCGGCGAGCAGAGTGGGCTGGAGGTGTTGTCGGAAACGCTCGGGCTCGAATTCCTGCCGGGCATTATCGTCGATGCGACCACGCAATTGTTCGGCATACAGAACCCCGACTTTGTCATCGTGCCGGAGTATCCTGCGCATCCGCTCACCCGCGAGCTGCGCACACTGACCCTGTTTCCTCGCGCCGGCGCATTGGCCTGGGATCGGCGCGACGACTGGGACGGTCGACCGGTGCTGTCCACATTGTCGCGCGCCTGGACCGAAACCGGGCCCCTCAGTGGCGAGATCCGCTTCGATGCCGGCAGCGATGAGCGCGCCGGGCCGCTGGATATCGGCTTCGCCTTTTCCCGTCAGCGGGAGCAGGCCGGCAGCGCAGACACTGAAACACGCGAGCAGCGCGTCATTGTCGTCGCCGACGGCGACTTCCTGTCCAATGCCTACCTGGGCAATGGCGCCAATCTGGATCTCGGCCTGAACATGGTTCACTGGCTCAGCCATGATGACAACTTCATTGCCATCCGCGCCAAGGCCGCGCCTGACAATAACCTCAATCTGTCCACCCTGGCGCAGGGCGTGATCGGTTTCGGATTTCTGTTCATCCTGCCAGCCGTGCTGTTGATTGCCGGCCTCGCCATCTGGATGCGCCGACGCAAGCGCTGACGCCATGAACAAGCGACTCCTGCTAAACGTTGTCATGGTACTCGGTGTCGGCCTGCTGACCTGGGTCGCGGTCAATAAACCGGGCCAGACACCGGCGCCGGAAACAAGCGCGCTGACAACCTTGGATGCCGCTCAGGTCAAGCATCTGATCATCACGCGCAGCGACGCTGCGGTGGAGTTGCAACGGCGGGACGACAGCTGGTGGTTGCTGGGTGAACCCGACATTCCGGCCGATCCGGTGCAGATGGAGAATCTGTTGCGCGTGTTGAGTGTGAAACCCGCGCGCAGCTACGCGGCGGTAGACCTCGACCTCGCGCAACTGGAACTGGCGCCGGCAGCGATTCAGGTACGGTTCGATGAACTGGTGTTGAAATTCGGCGGCACCGAACCGCTGCAGGGATTGCGCTATGTCGAGATCGGTGACCGCGTCTATTTGATCGGCGACAACTACCAGAACATTCTGCAAGGGAAACGTGCGCAACTGGCGAGCCGCAAGCTGCTGCCGGCGGATGCGGACATTGTCGCGATTACCCTGCCCGATCTTCGCCTCAGCAAGCAAGATGACGGCAGCTGGAAAATAGACCCCGACGCGGAGATGATTTCGGCCGACACCGCGCACAAACTCGTGCGGGCCTGGTCGAACGCGAGCGCGCTATGGGTGCGCGACTACCAACCGGCCGACGGTGGTAAACGGGTTATAATCGAATTAGCAGACAACGCTACAATCGAGTTCGAACTCAGACAAAGCGAGCGCGACGTCGTACTGGCGCGCCCCGATCTCGGTTTGCAGTACAACATCCCCGAATACAGCGCCAACCAGTTATTCAAACTGGAACAGGCTGCGACGGAAACACCTGCAGCAGAAACCCCCGCCGGCAATACGCCCTAGACATTCCATCCGGACCGTTACTCACATCATTCGTTTGTCGCGACTGTTCGTCGATAGCTGTCAGTCATTTCGCACGCGAATTTGCGTAGAAGTGCAAGCTTATTGATGCGCCATGCCAATTGTCCGCATGCTGCTTCACGCCCATACTGCATCGCGCCAGAAAGGATGGCGGTAGAACATAAAGGAGTATTGGCATGAAGGCACAACGTGACACAACACGGGGCGTCTGTTTTATCGCAGCGATGTTCGCCACCAGCGCGAACGCCGAATGCCCGCAAAACCTACCCACCCAACTGCTTGAGGACTGCATTGTCATCGAGGGCTCGGGCAGCAGCTTCCCGCACCCTGACTATGCGCATATGGCAGCGTACAAGGCCTGGCTGGCGAAGCAGGCTCCATCCGTTCAACCGGCGGCCGGATCGTCCTCGACCATCGCCGGCAGTACCGACGCAATGTCGAAGTAACGCCATGCGGTCCGGCAGCCTGCCCCGCGCGGGTAGACTGCCGGACCGCATGCATCAGAGGTTTATTCCAGAACGTCCAGTTCCAGCGGTGTCTCACTCTGGATATCGAGCTTGCGGCGCAGATCATACAGCGCGCTCTGCACGCCCTCTTCGATGGTCGGGTGATAGAACGGCATGCGCAGCAGATCCGCGACCGTCAGTTCCTGCTGCATGCACCAGGTCAACAAGTGCCCCAGGTGTTCGCCCTTGGGCGCGATCATCGCCGCGCCCACCAGCAGACCGTCGGTCTTGCGCGCATAGAGACGCAACAGGCCCTTGTTCTTGGCCATGATCAGCGCACGTCCCAGCGGACCGAACTTCATTTCACCGATCTCGATCTCATTCGGATTCAATTCATCCAGCGTGGCGCCGATGGTGACGATGTTCGGGTCGCAGAAGGTAATGCCGAACGGCACTTTGCGTTTGAACGCGATCGGCGTGTCGTGGGTCGCGTTGTAGGCGGCCATGCGGCCTTCGAGATTGGCTTCGTGCAGAATCTGACGTTCGCCATCGACATCGCCGGCGATGAACAGCGGCAGAGTGCCGATCTGCATGGTATTGGGATTGAAATCCGGCACGCCGCGCTCATTGAAAGGCACGCCGATCTCCTCCAGGCCCAGGCCGGCAAAATTCGGACGCCGTCCCATACTGGCCAGCACCTTGTCCACAACAACGCTGTTGTCACCGGCGGTCACGCGCAGACGGCCATCGCTTTCCTCTGTGATCTCCGCCGCCTGACCCAGCCACAGCGGAAACTCCTTGCCGATAATGTCGATGGCCACCGCATTGACGTCCGCATCACGCAGGCCGCCGATGGTGGTCAACTGATCGATGCCGGTCACCTGCACGCCCAGGCGCTGCAGTGTCTGCCCCAGCTCCAGCCCGATGACACCCAGGCCGATGACCGCCATACTCTGCGGCAGATCCTCCAGTTCGAAAAATGCATCCGTGGTCAGCACACGGTCACCGAATTTCTTCCAGGCCGCCGGCACCACCGGCTTTGAGCCGGTCGCGATAATGATTTTCTTTGCTCGAATCTGATCGTCGCCGACCTGCAGCAGCGTCGGTTCGAGGAAGCGCGCGTTGGCCCCGATGAATTCGTCTTCCATGTTGTCGATACTGTGCGCCAGCACCTGATCGACAAACACATCGCGCAGATCGCGCACGTGCTCCATCGCGGCCGGAATATCGACCGCCAGGCCGTCGCCGCCGTCAATCCCTTCACGACCGAACACACCGCGCCGGTGCATGTCCTCGGCGACCTGAATGGCGGCCTTGGACGGCATGCAACCGACCCGTGCGCAGGTGGTGCCGAGCTCACCGCCATCTATCAGGACAAAGCTATCGGTATAACGGCGAACCGTGGAGGTGGCGGTGAGTCCGGCGCTCCCGGCACCGATAATGGCGACATCGACCTTGCGTTCCATAATGATCTACCCTGCTGCGCTGATGTGTGGGTGCGTGTCCGCTGCCGAAGCCCGTGGCTCAGGGGGACAGGCTGAAAGGAGAACATTGTAACAGGAGCGCCTGCGCCTATGGCCGCACAGCTATCGGGGTTTGGCGCGTCTGCCGGGTTCATGATACAAACCGCGCTCCACCCGCAATCCACGTATGTCATGCCTGAACTGCCAGAAGTCGAAACCACCCGCCGCGGTATCGAACCCCACATCGTCGGCCAGCGCGTCAGCGGTCTGATCCTGCGCCAGCGCCGGCTGCGCTGGCCGGTGCCGCGCAGCCTGGACCGCCAACTGCCCGGGCAGGTCATCCGCGCGGTGCGACGGCGCGCCAAATACCTACTGCTGGAAACCGATGCCGGCACCGCGATTGTGCATCTGGGAATGTCCGGCAGCCTGCGTATCGTGCCGTCCGACCAAGCCGCCGGCAAACACGATCATGTCGATATTCAGTTCGAGAACGGCCGAGCCTTGCGCCTGACCGATCCACGCCGCTTCGGCGCGCTGTTATGGACAACCGACCCGGTCGGGCAGCACGAATTACTTGAGCTGCTCGGTCCGGAACCGCTGAGCGCAGACTTCACCGGAGACTATCTGTTTCAACTGTCCCGCGGCCGCAGAACCGCGGTGAAGAATTTCATCATGGACAGCCATGTCGTGGTCGGCGTCGGCAATATCTACGCCAGCGAGGCGCTGTTCATGGCCGGCATTCACCCAAACCGGCCGGCAGGGCGTATTGCGCGTGAACGTTATGAGAAACTTGCCGCCACCATCAAGACAGTCTTGGATGCATCGATTCGAATGGGTGGCACGACACTGCGCAACTTCGTCGGCGGCGATGGCAAACCCGGCTACTTCAAACAGACTCTGCGCGTCTATGATCGTGCCGGCGAGCCCTGTCGCAGCTGTGGCGGGACGGTACGCAGCAAGCGCATCGGCCAGCGCTCCAGCTTCTATTGCACGCGGTGTCAGCGATGAACGATCGCCGCCTGCTGTTGACGCGTCTGGCCAAGCTGCTGGTACTGATCGGCCTGGGCTTCGTGCTGTATCCCTTTCTTGCGGCGCTGGCACCGGATCGCGCCGCCGATGCCGAACGTGAACACGCCTGGGATCGCGAGGTCGATCTGACGACATTGAAACTGGGCGAACTGCTGCTGATCGATGACTGGCCGGGCGGACCGGTCGCGATCTATCACCGCAGCCCGCATGAGATCGATGCACTCGTGCGTGTGCGCGCTCAGCTGCATGATCCGGATTCGCAATCGAGCCGGCAGCCGGACGAACTCCGCTCCGACCGCCGCGCTCATTCGGCGCCGTATTTCGTGTTCGTACCCATGACCACCGGTCGCGCCTGTCAGGTACGGTCACTACCGGCCAACAAACAGCCCAAGCCCGATATCGACTGGTACGGTGGCTTCGTCGATCCCTGTTCGGGCGCGCTCTACGACAGCGCCGGACGCGTCTATGCGCGTTACCGCCCGGAGCGGGAACAGAACCTGACCGTGCCCTACTATGTGATGACCGGCGCGGACCGCATTCGGTTGTCGGTCGCGTCGCGCGACTGAGGCCCGCGCCTCACACCACGCGCGGATCGCCGCCGTCGATCGGTATCTGCGCCCCAGTCGTCTTGGAAAACAGCGGACCGCACAGCTCGGCGGCCAGTTCCGCGACATCCCGGCTGGTGATTTCGGTCTTCAACAGATTACGTCGCTTGTACTGCTCGACTGTCATGCCATAGTGTTCGGCACGCGCCTGCAGCACGTCTTCGGTCCAGATGCCGGTATCGAATACGGCATCGGGATGCAGTTCATTGAGGCGGATACCGTCGCCCGCCCATTCCAGTGCGGCGACGCGCATCATCTGCGTGAGCGCGGCCTTGGAGGCTGAATAGGCGACCGCGCCGGGACCGGGTGCGGTGACGTTCTTTGAGCCGATTACCGCGACACGTCCATTACGCGGCGCCAGCTTCAGCAGCGGATACGCCAGCCGCAGCAGGGCGAGATTCGCATCCAGATTCACCCGCAGCACTCGATCCCAGTCGCGCTGTTCCAGCTCGGCGATAGTGCGGCCGCCGGGAAATACGCCGGCATTGAGCACCAGCATGTCCAGGCCACCGAACCGCTGTACCGCCCGCTCCAGTGCGGTTTCGAGTTCAGCCGGCTCGGCCACATCGCAGACCAGACCGAGATAGGCCGGCTTGGCACTGACCTTTGTAATACTCTCGGTGATATCCAGTCCGACCACGGCGGCGCCGCGCGCCAGGAAGGCATCGACACAGGCCTTGCCGATTCCGGATGCCGCGCCGGAGATGAGCACAACTTCACCGGTAAAGACCGGCGGTGCACCCGCCTTGCGCAGTTTCGCCTGCTCCAGATCCCAGTATTCGACATCGAAGTAGTCTTCCGCCGGCAACGCCCGATAGCGCTCCAGCAGGGTTGCACGGGCGATGGTGTCCATCGTATGCCGATAGATATCACGCACGATGAGAGCATCCTTGGCAGTGCGACCCACGGTTGTCATTCCGAGCTTCGGATCGAGAATCACCCGCGGCGCCGGGTCGAGCATGGTCCCGGGTTCGCGCGCATTGGCCGCATGCCGATCGAAGTAGGCGCGATAGTCTTCCGCATACGCATCCACATCACGACCCAGCATGGGCAGACGCTTGGTGCGGATAACATGGTCCGGTGTCGCCGGACCCTGCTGACTGATCTCGGCGACATCATCCCGCTGCGCAAACGCGAGCGCCTGATCATCGCTCACTGTGTGCAGAATCACCGGTGCACCGATCTGTTCGGCGAGTCGGCGGCGCAGCGTCGCGAGTTCGATTCGTCTGGAATCAGCCGGACGCACCTTGGGCGCACAGGTCACTGACCAGGCATTGCGCCGCTTCAGCTCATCCTCCGCCATCGAGACCAGCTCGATCATGCGCTCATAGGATTCGCGCGCCGTGGCACCGAAAGAAAACACGCCATGATTCATCAGCACCATACCGATCGTATTGTCGGTGCACTCGCGCGGAAAGATCTCGGCGCACAGTCGTGACAGATCAAAGCCGGGCATGATGTAGGGAATGACCACCACGCGGTCGCCATACAGTTCGCGAATGCGCCGCTCGCCGCTGGGGGTATTGCACAGGGTCACGACCACGTCGGCATGACTGTGATCGACATACTTGAACGGAAGTATCGCGTGCAGGATGGCCTCGACCGACGGTGTCGGCGCGCTCGCATCGAGCATATGTGTGCGCAACTCATTGACCATGTCGGGGTCACTCAGTACCGGCAGTCCGGCGAGTCGTATCAAATGCGCAAGTCGCACCGGCGCGAAGCCGCCGGCCTCGATGAATTCCAGATCCCAGCCGCTGCCCTTCACATACAGAATCTCCTCCTCATCGCCGAGCAGATTGGTTGCGGGGATCTTGACCGAGGTATTGCCCCCGCCATGCAGCACCAGCGCCGGCTCGCGGCCGAGCAGACGGGATGTATAGACGCGCTGACCGAGATCGCCCGAAAAGCCGCGGGCCTCATCGTCGTTCCACAGACTGAGCATGAAGACTCCGAATACCTGTACGTGAAGAGGGTTGCCATGATAAACCATCTGCGCGCGGATTCTGTAGCCAGGACACGGGGAATGCCATGCGCGGACATGAACGGCGCCGACGCGTCGTTTCGAATACCATGGGAATGCTCGGATTGCGGCCACCGGCAGTCCGTCAATGGAATCGATGCGCTGGAGCCTGGCGGGGAATTGCTATATAGATAGTACGAACGTAGCAGGTACCACGTACTATGCTGTCTAATTGACTGCTGAGCGTTTGCGACAATGGCAGAAGTTGAAATACCAAAAGGCTATCCTCATCGTGAAGGCCGCCTACCTGATATGCAGGCAGTCTTCTTGGATCTGTATCGCCTTCTCGTAAATTTCGCGGCCAGAAAGAACTTTGCCGAACTTGAAAACGAACACGACCTCGATCCAATCTCGGAACTTCAAGCCACACCGAGGACAGCGCACCGTGTTTCCTGATACTTTTCCGGCTGGCGCGGCACACTTCAATCGTTAGGTGCTTTCCTAGAACAGAGCCATTCAAGGCAGTGACGATCGCCATGGTTTTCAGAGACAGTACGAAGAATGAATCACAGGCCATCGCGCAACTGTTTGCAAAGGTGTTTGCCGATTCTGAGGGGGAGGCCGAAGGGTTATTGATTTGCCAATTGGCTATAGATCTCATTGAACAGACAAATGAGTCTGATCTTTTCAACTTTGTTGCTGACGACGATGGTCGAATAATCGGTTCTATTTTTTTTAGTCGCTTGGTTTTTGAGGGCGGGGATGGAGTATTCATCCTGGCGCCGGTTGCCGTGCACAGCGAGCATCACGGCAAAGGCATAGGCCAGGCATTGATAAAACATGGCCTGAACGAACTGAAGAAAAGAGAAGTGAGTTTCGTCCTTACCTATGGAGATCCAAGGTTTTACCAAAAAATCGGTTTCCGCCAAATATCGAGTGAAATTATCAGGCCGCCTTTCGAACTGTCGCAGCCTGAAGGATGGCTTGGTCAGTCACTTTGCGATCATCCAATCGAGTGGTTGTCCGGCAGCTTTAAATGCGTCGCCGCCCTGAACAATCCGGTGTATTGGTGAGTGGTCTATGCTAACCAACGCATAGAAGTGAGGTGGTCAAACCGCCCGCAAGCGCACCTGAAAAACGGCAAAGAACCTAGCCGAGAAAAATTCGAAATCGAACGGACCGGCAAAAGACTTTATTTGTCGCCCACCGCTACCGAAGCGCCGTCCTTCCCACCTCGAATCGCGATCCACCAAAACAGCAGTCCTGTAATCAGACCCACAGCGAGCACCGAGCCGACCAGCAGCAGAAACTCGGACTGGGTGAGTTCCTTGCCGGAGAGCAGGCCCGGTAAAAACGGCACCAACGCAATAAGTGCACCGCCGATCATGTAGAAGCCGCAACCCTGGCAGCCACTGCGGCGCAGTAACAGGTGCAATGGCAGACCCAATGCCGCGGTTACAACATAGGCGACCATGACACCCAGCGCGAACAACCAGAACAGCGACTGATCAGAGCCGCCATCCGCATGCGTGCCACGCACCAGCATCACCAACAGAAAAACAGTCGGCGCGGCCAAGGGCGCCAACAGAAAACCAAGCGTATTGCGCGTCATCCACGCCCCCGCTGCAATCAATTACCCCATTACAAGTCTAGCGCCTTATACCGCGCAGGATAACCCGGCCGCACCGCGCAACAAACTCAACGCACTCGGTTCAGCGCACTTGGGCCGTACCCACGCCGCGCGGATCGCTGGCCGCCTCGACATGCCCGCGGACTTTGTCCCAGAGCACGGCCTGCATGTTGCCATAATCGCGATCGAGCGGCTTGAGGCTGTGGCCGCGTGCCGCCAGGGCCGCCTGCACCTCTTCATCCAAAGCATTCGGTTCGAATTGGATGTGGTCCGGCAGATACTGGTGATGGAAACGCGGACGACTGACCCACGCCGCCGGCGCCTTGCCCTCGGCGAACTCCAGCGCGCCCAACAACACCATGGTGATGATGCGCGAACCACCGGGGCTGCCGAGAATGGCGACCCGCTCCGGCGTTTCCAGGAAGGTGGGCGTCATCGAGGACAGCATGCGTTTGCCGGGTTCAATCGCGTTGGCCTCGGCGCCGACCAGACCGTAGGCGTTGGGTACACCGGGCTTGGCGGAGAAATCATCCATCTCATCATTCAGCAGCACACCGGTACCGGGTACAACCAGCGCGGCGCCAAAGGGATAATTGATACTGAGTGTCGCCGCGACGCGATTGCCGTCGCGGTCGATGATCGAGAAGTGCGTGGTGTGCGGCCCATCGATGACGGGTCGCGCGCCCGGCAGATCGCTACTCGGGGTGGCGCGATCCAGCCGAATGGCGGCGCGCAGGCCATCCGCGTAGAACGGGCTGGTCAGGCGTGCAGTGGGAATATCGACAAAGTCCGGATCACCCAGATAGACCGCGCGGTCGCGGTAGCCGCGGCGCATGGCCTCGACCATGACATGGATGCGCGTTGCCTCGTCCAGTCGATCGAGCTCATAGCCGGACAGGATATTGAGAATCGTCGCCAGTACGATTCCACCCGACGAGGGTGGCGCAGCCGTGGTAATTCGAATGCCGCGGTAATCCGCGCGGATCGGTTCGCGTTCCACAACCTGATACGTGGCCAGATCTTCGAGTGTCCAGATTCCGCCGGCGGCACGCACGCCTTGCACCAGGCGCTTGGCAACCTTGCCCCGATAGAAGCCGTCATGACCCTCTCGCGCCAGCGCCTCCAGCGTCCGCGCCAGATCCGGCTGCCGAATGCGATGGCCAACGGCCGGTGCCGCCCCATTGTGCAGAAAAATACGGCGGGCCTCGTTCGATTTTTTCAGTGCCTCGGCACGGAACGTCGCCATGCGTTGATAGAGCTCGTCGACCTCAAAGCCGTCGCGCGCCAGCCGTATGGCCGGTGCAAGCGTTTGCTGCAACGACAACCGACCGTACTTTTCCGCCAGGTGCGCGAGCGCGGCCGGCTCACCCGGTATACCGGCCGCCAGGGCACCGTCCATGGACAGCGCCGAAATCACCTCGCCCTTGTCATCCAGGTACAGATTGCGCTGCGCCGCCAGCGGCGCGCGCTCGCGCCCGTCCAGCATGGTCTCGAAGCCATCATCGGCACGGTGCAGCAACCAGAAACCGCCGCCGCCGATACCGGAGCTGTAGGGTTCGACAACGGCCAGCGCCGCGCTCACAGCGACGGCGGCATCGAAGGCATTGCCGCCAGCGGCGAGAATCTCCATGCCGGCCTGAGTCGCGAGCGGATGCGCGCTGGCGATGGCCGCGGCCGGCGGCCGCACCGGCTCGGCCTGCAGCGCACCTGCCAGGATAAGCAA
>JBFEJM010000005.1:0-17049 GCA_041553175.1 Gammaproteobacteria bacterium
GACGATCGTATCGCCGAATTGGAAACGCGCCTGGAAGATGGCGAGTCAGAATTGAACGAGATCAGCGGCCTGATGCTGGAACGCAGCACGGGCTTTGCCCCAATCCTGGATGCATTGGCCCGGCATCCGCAGAAAGGATTATGGCTGACCGCCATTCGGGTACGGGCCGGCGAACTGGAATTGCAGGGCCGCACCATTGACCCCGAACTGATTCCTGCCTACCTGGAACAGCTGGCCGATGACGCAACACTGTCGCAATGGAGCCTTTCCACGGTCCGACTGGAGCGCGATCCCGAGTTGCCCGAACAGCTGAACTTTACATTGCGTTCGAATTCGACACGGGGAGATGCCTGAATGGGCGCCCAACTGACCGCCTGGGGTACTCGGATCGACGCATTGAGTCTGCGTGAACGCGCCATTCTTCTGTTCGTGTCGCTGCTCGTCCTCTACCTGGTATGTGATCAGCTGTTCATCTCACCGGTGCTGCAGGGACTCCAACAAAATCGGATTGAGGTCACTGAACTCCAAAGCAAGCTGGCGGCGCTGGAACTGCGCGCGGCACAGCTGGGATCGGGCCGACAGGATCCGGACGAACAGCGCCACGCACGTATCGCTGAACTGGAAATCGCGCTTGCGGAGCAACACACAAAGTTCGAACAGCATCTCGGCCAGTTGGTACAGCCGCAGCGCGCCGCACGCCTGCTGCAGGACATCCTGCAACAGGATCATGATTTGCGTCTGCTTCATCTCGACACCGCGCCCGGTGCACCTTTCCTCAGCACGACGCAGCAGACGGCGCGTATTGTCCGTTATGACCTGAACCTGGGCGTGGAAGGTGACTATGGGGCGATGCTCGGCTATCTGGAGCGGCTCGAGAAATTACCCTGGACGCTGTTCTGGAGCGATTTTGAACTGGAAGTCAAAGAGTATCCGCATAACGTGGCACGGCTGTCGGTATACACATTGGGACAACGCTCATGAATCGAATATCAAATATTGCCGGCTTGATGCTGCTTGCTCTGACATGGGTACAACCCGCTATGGCCACCACCGATGGCGAACGCTTTGATCCGACCCGTCCTTATACCGCGACCCATCCCGGCACTTCGGCAAACAGCGGAACGGACTGGCAGCTCAACGCCACACATATCGCGCCGGGGAAACGCACAGTTGTCATCAATGGCGTCACCTTGACTGAAGGTGGCAGGCTCGGCGCCGCGCGCGTGCTGGCTATAGAGCATGGCGAAGCCCTTATCGACTTAAACGGCAAAACCCGTATGTTGCGACTGCAGCCGGGAGAGGTGAAGAAGAACCGATGAACAGCTCCCAGTCAGAACAGTACAGCCGCGCTCTGCGGCACTTTGCACTCGCTGCGCTTTTATCGACGCTCGGCGGCTGCCAAACGGTCGCGGTACAAGACAGCGCACAGCTGGCGCCCAATCTCGCAACCATCGACAGCACGCTGCGCGAGGCACAGGCCTCGCAACCGGATGCGGCTGCCACACCACCGCCGGAGGTAACTGCAGCTCTGCTGCCACCGCTGACGGTCAACCTACCGAGCACCGTGCGCTCTGTCGAAGCGCGGTTCGACGTGGCGGTACGCAACGTCCCGGCGCAACAGTTCTTTATGGGATTGATCGATGACACCGCCTACAACATGGTGGTCCACCCCGAGGTGGGAGGGAGAATATCACTCAATCTGCGCAATGTGACCGTCGACGAAGTCATGCAGACTGTGCATAGCGTATATGGATACGAATACCGTAAGAATGGTTCGGTATTCGAAATACTGCCGGCGCGCATGCAGTCACGTGTATTCAAAGTCGACTACCTCAATATGAGACGCTCCGGCACATCGCAAACCCGCGTCAGTTCCGGTCAGATCACTCAGGCGCAAAGCGGCGGCAGCTCCTCTGGTCGCTCGGGCAGCGGCACTGACAGTGGAGCAGCAGAAGCCACCAGTAATGTCGTTTCCGGTACCGAAGTGAATACGTCATCCGATGCCGATTTCTGGCGTGATCTGCAGACCACACTGGAGCTGCTCATCGGGGAGGTCGGCGAACGTCGCGTAATCGTGAATCCGCAGGCAGGTATTGTGGTGGTACGCGCCATGCCAGGTGAGCTGCGGGAGGTCGCGGATTATCTCAGCACACTGCAGAATGCGGTGCAACGCCAGGTCATCCTGGAAGCCAAAATAATCGAGGTGGAATTGAGCGATGGCTTTCAATCCGGTATCAACTGGGCCGCACTCGGCGAGCCCGGCGAAGGCAAGTCCGTTCTGGTCGGACAGTTCGGCGGTGGCAGTCTACTGGACGGTGCATCGCAATCTACCAATATCAATGCACCGCTGGGCAACCCACTGTCGGGCGGATTCGAGTTCAATACATTCGGTGGCATATTCGGCGTGGCCGCCGATTTGAATGACTTTGTTGCGCTGATCGAATTGCTCAAAACGCAGGGCAAGGTGCAGGTGCTATCCAGCCCGCGGGTATCGACTGTCAACAATCAGAAGGCTGTCATCAAGGTAGGCACCGATGAATTCTTCGTCACCGATATTGATACCGATACGGACACTTCGTCCAACTCGACCAACCAGTCGGTTGATGTGGAGCTCACCCCTTTCTTCTCCGGCGTGGCGCTGGATGTGATTCCACAGATCAATGATCAGGACGAGGTCATACTGCATATACACCCAACCATTTCGGAAGTCACCGAGCAGATCAAGGACATCAATGTCACATCCAACAATCAACTGACCGTGCCGCTGGCGCGTTCCACCATTCGCGAGTCGGACACCATCGTTCGTGCACGCAGCGGTCAAGTCGTGGTAATCGGCGGCCTGATGAAGGACTCGCGCCGGGACGATATCGCCAAGACACCGGTAATGGGCGATCTGCCGCTGGTCGGTGCCGCCTTCCAACACAAACGGCAGCGCAGCGCCAAGAGCGAATTGGTCATCCTGCTGCGGCCTCATGTCATTGCCGGTCATCAGGGCTGGAACGATATGCTGCAAGGTTCCGCGGCCCGGATAAACGGATTGCAGGGCGCCGGCGGCGCACGCTGAACAGGATGGGCAGCTTATGTACCTCGAACATTTCGGTTTGAATGCACAGCCTTTCGGTATCACGCCCGACACCAGCTTCTATTTCGACTCGCCCAGCCATCAGGAGGCGCTGAATGTACTGCTGATCGCACTGCGTAACGGCGAGGGCTTTCTGAAAGTCACCGGCGAGGTGGGTACCGGCAAGACATTGCTGTGCCGGCGACTTCTGAACCTGCTCGAAGACGAGTTCATCACGGCCTATATCCCCAACCCGTTTCTTACGCCGACTGCGCTACGCATGGCACTGGCGGAAGAGCTTGGTATCGAATTCGCGCGCAATGTCGGTCAACATCGTTTGCTCAAGCTGATCAGTGATCGATTGATGGAACTGAATGCAACCGGCCGCCGTGTCGTCCTTCTGTTGGACGAGGCTCAGGCACTGCCTGATGACAGCCTGGAGGCATTGCGGCTGCTTACCAACCTCGAGACCGAGAAAGATAAACTTTTGCTCGTGGTGATGTTCGGTCAACCGGAGCTCGATGAACGTCTGACACAGCCGCGTTTTCGCCAGCTGCGCCAACGCATCATTTTTTCGCATAAGCTGCGGCCGTTGCAGCACGATGAGATCACAGCCTATCTGCGCCATCGTTTGAGTATCGCAGGTGGCGCAGGGCGTGAGTTGTTCGATGCCGCCAGCCTGCCACTGCTGGCAAATGCGAGTCGCGGCATCCCACGTCTGGTGAATATTCTCGCCCACAAATCAATGATGGCGGCATTCGGAGCAGGTAGCCATAAGATCAGGCCGCAGCAGATTCGTCAGGCTGTTAATGACACCGAGGGTGCGCATCCGCTTTCCCGCTGGAACTTGTCACGGCTGTTCAAGACATTCAAGACCGCAGCCATGCTGGCTGGTGTAGGTCTTCTCATGCACGGGTTCTGAATCATGAGCCTGGTAAATCAGATGCTGAAGGATCTGGAGCAGAGACGCGCCGATCCGCCCTCCAGCGACAGCCTGCAGGGACTGCGTGCGGCCCCCACGCCGGAGCCACCACGACGCCGGTCACTTTGGTTGGCCAGTCTGGCAATCACGGCCGTTGTTGGTGTGAGTATCGGCTGGTATAGCCACGGTGACGCGGATATCGCGGCGACCGCGATGGTTGCGGAGAATTCGCTGGTCGCCCCACAGGCGACGGCACTACCGACTGAGTTGAACACGGCACCACCGACGGCTGCGTCAACTTCCATCAACGCGACCGTCAACGTTGAAGCGGCGACCGCAATTCCGGCAGAGCGCGCAATATCTCCGCGACCACGCGAACAAGCGCCTGCGAAAGGGATCAATAGAACCGTTTCCTCTGAACAACCAGCCCTACCCTCGAACGATGAACTCGAACCGGCGCCGCAGATGCGCAAAACCGCGCGCGCACTGTCTACGGCAGAGCAAGCGGAAGCACGTTATGCGGCTGCCGTCAGCGCGCATCAGCAGGGCGATACGCGAGTGGCGGAACAAGAGCTTCGAACTGCACTGACACTGTCCCCTATCCATTCCGCAGCAGCGGAACATCTCGCTGTGCTGTTGTTACAGCAGAACCGCTCGGCGGAGGCGCAAGACACATTGCGCAATGCAGTCCAGCATGCCGCTGGACAACTTCGCCTCAGCAAGTTGTTGGCGCGGCTCCTGGCCGATGGTAAACAAGATATCGAGGCAATGACGGTATTGCAGAACGTCCGTGACGCGGCAAATTCCGACAGCGAATATTTTGCTTTACTGGCTGCATTGCAACAACGCCAACAGCAATACAGCGACGCCGCGAACTCCTATAGGGAAGCCCTCGCGCTTGACCCCCGCCGCGGTGCATGGTGGATGGGGCTGGGCATCAGCCTGGAACAGATGCGTCGTACCGACGAGGCGATCGCAGCCTATAACAGCGCATTGCGGGATCGTTCGCTTTCCGATGCGATCAGCAAGTATCTGCGTGGACGGATCTCAGCACTTGAGTCCGGCAACGGATGATGTCGCTTCGATTACAGGCGAACAGCGAATAGATCAGGGATAGAGAGAACTGTTATGGCACTTCCCAAACGCGTGCGCATCGGCGACCTGCTGGTCGAACACAAGATCATTTCCGAGGCGCAGCTTCAGACCGCACTTGCGGATCAGAAAAGGAGCGGCCGCAAGTTGGGCCGGGTTCTCATTGAGAATGGATTCGTCAAGGAAGATACTCTGCTGGAGCTGCTGTCGCGGCAGCTCGACATACCGTTCATAGATCTTACGAGTTTCGAACTCGATCCAGAGCTTGTACAAAAGCTGCCTGAAACCTACGCACGACGCTATCGAGCAATCGTCATCAAGACTGTAAGTGATGGCCTGTTGGTAGGCATGGGTGATCCGACCGACATCTTCGCCTACGACGAACTTGTTCGCATTCTTAAACAGCCGCTTCAACTTGCCGTTGTGAAGGAATCTGATCTGCTGCATTTCATCGATCAGATCTACCAGCACGGCGCTCAGCTCAAGAGTCTTGCAAGCGAAGTTGGTCAGGATATCTCGGACAGCGCTTTCGATCTCGGACAGCTTGGCGTGGAAAGCAGTCAGTCCGAGGCGCCGGTGGTGCGACTGTTGCAGACGCTGTTTGAGGATGCCGTACGCACCAACGTTTCTGACATCCATATCGAGCCCGATGAGGACAGCCTTCGTATTCGGCGTCGCATCGATGGCGTTCTATATGAACAGGTGATGGATGAGAAACGGATTGCGGGCGCGCTGGTATCGCGCCTCAAACTTATGTCCGGTGCCGACATTTCTGAACGTCGGCTCCCGCAGGACGGGCGCTTCAGTCTTCGCGTTCAGGATAAGAGCATCGACGTGCGACTCGCGACCATGCCGACTCAGAATGGTGAGGCCGTCGTCATGCGCCTTCTCAACCATGAAGACAGTCGCATGACGCTGGCTCAGATAGGCATGCCGACAGATATGTTGGAACGCTTTCGCCGCGCTGTACATCGACCGCATGGACTCGTGCTGGTCACCGGCCCCACTGGCAGTGGCAAAACGACGACGCTGTATGCCGCACTCGCTGAGCTGAACAAACCGCAAAAGAAAATAATCACGGTCGAGGATCCAATCGAGATCCGCATGTCACGCATCAATCAGGTGCAGGTGAACCCGAAGATAGACCTGGATTTTGCACGCGTGTTACGCACCACCTTGCGTTTCGATCCCGATATTATTCTCGTGGGCGAGATACGCGATGCAGAAACCGGAGAGATCGCCTTGAGAGCGTCTATGACCGGTCATCTTGTCCTATCCACACTGCACACGAACAGCGCCGCAAGCACGGCATTGCGACTTATCGACATGGGCCTTGAACCCTATCTGGTTGCATCAACAGTTCAAGCCATCGTTGCACAGCGGCTGGTGCGCCGAATATGCGAAAAGTGCAGATCTCCAGCAGAACCCGACGCCAGTCAGCTTGCGTGGCTACGGGGCGTGTTAGGCGAGCTCGGTTCGACGCCGGAGTACTTTTCCGGTAGCGGCTGTAACCAGTGTAATCACACGGGCTATCGCGGCCGTATTGGTGTGTACGAGCTGCTGGAAATGGACGACAAACTCATCGATTGTCTGCGTCGCAACGATCAGAGTGGTTTCGAAAAAGCGGCGCGCGAACAGGCTGAATACCGGCCACTCGTCGAACATGCGCTCGAACTGGCGCGCGCTGGCGTCACCACACTGGACGAGGCGATGGGTCTCGCCGGATGGATAGAGTGACGCGGTGAAAAGGAGAGGATGACCACGGTGCGTAAAGAATCCGGAGTCTGGTAAGAACATGGCATTGTACGAATACAAAGCACGCGGACCTCGCGGTGATGCTCTGCATGGCAACATGGAGGCGGCAACAGCCGACGGCGTAGCCACACGCCTGCTGGAAGGTGGTCTTACCCCGGTTGAAATTCATCCCGCGCGCGAAAAGCGGTCACTGTCCAATGACCTCGAGGCGTATTTGCCACAGCCGGTACGCACGGAGGATCTGATCCAGTTCAGTCGTCAGATGTATAGCTTGAATCGTGCCGGGGTTCCGATTCTCGGCGCACTTGCCGGACTGACATCAACAACCCAGAACAGGACGTTGGCGAAAACCCTGAGCGAAATGCGTGAGATGCTCGAGGGCGGCCATGAGCTGGCCAGTGCCTTGAATCAGCATCCCAAGGTGTTCTCGCCGTTCTACGTCGCCATGGTTCGGGTTGGCGAGACCAGTGGTCGACTGGAGCAGATATTTCAACAGCTTTCCTACTATCTTGAACGCGAGAAGAAGACTCAGGACCAGATCAAGAAGGCGTTGCGTTATCCCACGTTTGTACTGTTTGTTATCGCAACCGCGATGATACTCATTAACATCTTCGTAATTCCGAATTTCAGCCGTTTCTTCGCCAACTTCGGCGCCGAGCTGCCCTTGGCTACCCGCATGCTCATCGGCATTTCGGACTTCACGGTGAACTACTGGCCCTGGTTGGTTGGCGGGCTGATTGCAGTGGTAATGGGAACGGTCAATTTTGTGCGGACAGAACAGGGTCGCTACAAATGGGACAAGTTCAAGCTGCAACTTCCATTGGCCGGCCCGGTTATTTACCGCGCGACCATCGCTCGCTTCACGCGCCTGTTTGCGATCGCGCAAGAAGCCGGTGTACCGCTCATCACCGGCCTGACCGTGGTTGCCCGTGCGCTCGATAACGTCTATATCGAGGAACGCATTCTCACTATGCGCAATGGTATTGAGCGCGGCGAGTCCATTTCACGCACTGCGGCTGGTGCCGGTATTTTCGACCCACTTTCGCTGCAAATGCTGGCAGTGGGTGAAGAGGCCGGGACCCTGGACGAACTGCTTGCGGAGGTCGCCAGTTACTACGAACGCGAGGTGGAATACAGCATCGATCGGCTCAGCGCCGCCATCGAGCCCATCCTCACTTTCGTGGTCGCCGGAATGGTCCTCGTGCTGGGCATCGCCATTTTCCTGCCACTATGGGATATCGCGTCGGTGGCTCTCGGTGGTCGACGGTGATAAGCATCTAAAGCAAAAGGGATTATTGGTCTGGTTTGGACACAAATACTTCACCTTGGACGCTTAAGTAAACGCAGGATCTGACGATAGATTGGCAAGAGCCCATTGTCGGGGCTGGATAAGACTACGGGGCAGCATATGCCCTACCCACGGGAGATACCGGTAATGAACAAGCAGTCAGGTTTTACGTTAATTGAGTTGGTGATGGTGATCGTGATCATCGGCATTCTTGCCGCCATGGCGGTTCCGCGTTTTGTCGACCTCCAGGGCGAAGCTCTGACTGCTGCAAAGAAGGGCTCTGAAGGCGCTGTGCGCTCCGCCCACGCGATTTCGATCGCACAGCTGAAACGCTATCCGACGGTTGCCGAACTCGCGGCCAACGTTCAGGCTGATGGTGGCGCTGCGGTACCGGTGCTTACCGGCGTACAGTTCACCATCAATACTCAGAACTACGTCGTGCAGACCTATCAAAACACAGATTGCACTGGACCCACCGCTGCGGCACCGAACGATACTGTCGCCTGCATCGGCAATATTACTCCGTAGTAATACGCCTTCACGGGCGGAAAGAGGGGTGGGCCTTTGCCCGCCCCTTTTTTTTGCGCACAATGGACGATATGCAGAATCGCTCAACGGCCGGCTTCACACTGTTCGAACTGGTGATGGTTATAGTCATCATCGGCGTGCTGGCGGCCATTGTCGTACCTCGACTCTCCTTACGCGACACAACGGTGCATGCTCAGGCATCATTAGTGGCGCGAGACATTCGACATACCCAGATGTTGGCCATGAGTCAGGGTCGAACGCTGACTTTTCAGTCGTTGGGTACCGGCTACCGTTGCACGGACAGTAGTGGCACCGTCATTACCGATTCAGCCGTTCAGCAGCCGTTTGCTCAGACGCTCAGCAACAGTGTCACACTGTCAGCGGGCAGTATCAATTTCGACAGTCTCGGCCGACCTGTCAATGCCGGTAATCTCGTCTCAACGGCAGCCTCGTTCACCGTCAGCGGCGTCACCCAGAGCGCCAGTCTCAGTGTCGCCCCCATCACCGGCTTCGTCACAGTGACGCCCTGATGCACATATCACTCGTATCGAAGAAAGGTCTCCGCCCGCTGCAGCAGGGGTTCACCTTGGTAGAAGTGGTACTGGTGATACTCGTTCTTAGTCTTGCAAGCGTGTTGGTACTGGGTCAATTCTCGGCTGCCAGCAAGGCTTGGTGGGTCGATGAAGACCTGCAGGTAGCGACACAATTAGCACAGGAACGCGCTGAGATCGTACTCGCCGGCCGACGCAACGGCAGCTATACCAGTATTGCGCCGGGAACAGTGAACGATACCCTGACAGGTACCTTCGCCGTCTATACGCGTACGGTGGCCGTAACCACTCTGAGTGCAAGTCCATGTCCGGTCGCGAGCTGCAAGCAGGTCGTGGTTACTGTAGGGCGAGGAGGAACCGACTTGGCAACAGTCACCTTCATGCTGGTGGACTACTGATGCGCGAAAAGGGTTTCACCTTGGTCGAAATGGTTCTGGCGATTCTCCTGATCGGCATGCTGGCGGGCGTTGCCGCCATGACGATTCAGCACGGTGTGCGAGCCTCTGTTGAAACCACGACACGCAACAACACCTTGAGTAAACTTCGCTTGGCAACCGAGCGCATTGCGCGAGAAGTACGGCAGGTGCGACGCAATCCGGCGGCACCAACCGATTTCGATTTCCTGTCACGCACGCCTACCGGGTTGTCGTTCCGCCGCTTGGCAGAGAACGGTACAACAGTACTGACGGTCACGGTCGATGCTGCAACCGCACCTCTGCTCAGACTGGGATACGACACACCACCCGGCACACCCATACTGACTGACCAGGTCAGTGCGGCTCAGTTTCAGTATTTGCGCTCGGATGGCGTTACGCCCGCCAGTAGTAACGCCGATGTGGCCTTTGTAGAGTTCTCACTCACATTGGCAGACAGCTATGGAAACACCTATCCCGAGCGGGTACGTATCGCGTTGAGGAACAGGCAATGAACCGGCGCTTCGCTAGTCCCGGGCAGCGCCGGCAGGCAGGCGCGGCGGCGTTATTGGCAGCGGTCTTTCTGATAATAATTGTGCTCTTGCTGGGACAGATTGTTCTGCGCACGACCGCAACGGGCGTTAACGATTCTCTGTTGCAGCATGATGCCGTTATGGCCCTGTATTTGGCAGAGAGTGGTATTGAGCGGGCGGCCGGTCAGCTCTCGGCGGGCACGACAACCTGTGGCGCGGGTCTGTCCGGCACCTGGAACTATGCAGGTGGCACCCTCAGCATCATAAACATCGGGGCCGATTCCACGCGTGACTTCAACGGTGCCGCTCTTCCTGCCGGAAAATGTCGCGTGCGCTCGACCGGCGGCGCGGGTCTGTTCGCCGCGCAGCGCACGTTGGAGGCCATCATCAACACCAACGGCAATCTGCTCGGAGGCGCAAACGCGGCCTTCAATGCACCGACGCCGCCATCCTGCGCCAACCCCGGGCCTGCGCCGAACGGGTGGGTACTATCACCGGGGGGGTGGGACAGCTGCGGAGGCCCGGATGGCTCGCGTGCGGCATATGTCGAAAAACCTTCACCGGGTTCATCGGAGGTTACGTCCGCAGGTCAGTACAGCTTCAGCCCATTCACCATTACCGCACCTACGACTCTGACGCTCACCTTCGACTATAAACTCAATACGTCCGGGGGCGGCGGACAACGAATGGAACTGACCTTTTTCCTCATCTCGGGAGCGACTCAGTATACGGCAGCGGGTGCACCTTTTCAGACCTCGCATACCGGTGTATTCCAGAACGGGAGTGTGACGTTCAATGTACCGGGGAGTGGCTCGGTAAGCATAGATGGATTTGCCTTTGAGATGGTTGCGCGCTCAGGGCAGCCAAAATATGGATGGCTGGACAACCTATTGCTTACCGGGAGCGGTGCCGGCACAGCTTCTGTTGAACGTTGGCGCGAGTTGGTGCAGTAACCATACCCGGGTGTTTTGGTTTACCCATGCGCTGGCACCTTGCTAGACTCCCACTGTCCGCAGGCAGTCCGACCGATTAGGAGAAGGCATCTGTTTTCATTTGGCAGAAAAAAGCGTTCAAAAGGCAACTGCGCTGTTATCGTTCAGCCCGATGGGTTACTGGCAGTGGAAGTCGCGCTCAAGAGCGGCACACGCCCGCGAATCAACCTATACAAGTACATCCCAGCAACAAACCAGCAGCAATCTGCGGCACTCGCACAGTTGATACATGACCTTCCTTCGCTGAAAGACGGGTGCAATGCCGTGATGGGATTGGGCAGTTATCACTTGCTGCTCATCGAGGCGCCCGAGGTACCTGCGGACGAATTGAGAGCGGCCGTCCGCTGGCGTATTCGCGATCTCATAGATTTTCATGTTGATGATGCGGTGTTGGATGTCTTCGATGCACCCGCGGGTGGCGCGCGCGGCGCGCAGACACATCTTTACGTAGTGGTCTGTCGCAGCAACGATGTCAAAACACTAGCCGACTCCTTGCTGGATGCCGGTATCGGGCTCAACGTCATCGACATCCCTGAGCTCGCCCTGCGCAATCTGGCGGCATCGCTGCCGGAAGATGAGCAGGGCATGGCGATTCTGTATTTCGGCCCCGAACGTGGGTTGATTGCTCTGTGCAGAAATCGGACGCTCTATCTCGCGCGGACGCTCGATATCGGACAGAACAGGGTTCTTGAGGCGCTGGCCGACGGTCACACAGAGGCGCTGTTCGATTCACTGGCGCTGGAAATGCAGCGTTCACTGGATTATTACGACCGCCATTTCCAGCAGGCGCCGATCTCGAGTGTTCTGGTCGCGCCGCTTGGAGCGCCGGTCCCAGGACTGACCGACAATCTGCAAACCAATCTGGGTATTCAGACTCGCATGCTGGATCTGGCTGAGATCGTGGACGGTGCTGAAGCGGTGCCGCCGGAACAGGCAGGTCAATGTATGCTGGCTGTCGGGGCCGCGTTGCGCAGTGAAAGTAAAACACTATAGACGCTTTCGCACCGGCGACCGCAAGCTGCGCTGAGAAAAACCTTCAATAAGCCTGTTCTCCAGGCGCGCTCCGATACAGGCTCAGGCGCAATTCAAAAAATACCGAACTTGATTGTATGCTCCCGCGGGTATGAGATGTCTCGGGTTGTACAACGCATCTTCAATGGCTCCTTGCGTACTTTACACCCCTCGGCATGGGCCGATATTGCCTGATCAGGCGTCCGCCCCCGCGTCATCCATACCCAATTCCTTGATTTTGCGCGTCAGCGTATTGCGACCCCAACCCAGCAGGCGTGCGGCATCCTGGCGGCGTCCGCTGGTCCGCTTCAGTGCAGACTCGATCATAATGCGCTCAAAGGCGGGCGTCGCGCGATTCAACAGACCCTGCTCGCCCTGCGCCAGTGCCTGGTCGGCCCATCGCTGCAACGCCTGCTCCCAATCCGCTCCGGCGCTGGCCGTTGCCGGCGCGGTCTCCAGCAGCTCCGGCGGCAGGTCATCCATGTGCACTTCCTGACTGGCTGCCATCACCGTCAGCCAACGGCACAGATTCTCGATCTGGCGGACGTTACCCGGCCAATCGAGTTGAGACAGGTAAGTCGCGACTTCGGTCTTTACCGTTTTCGGTTCAACGTTCAGTTCACGCGCGGCATGTTCCAGAAAGAATCGCAGCAGCAAAGGAATGTCTTCGCGGCGCTCGCGCAGCGGCGGAATATGAACGCGAATCACGTTCAAGCGATGATAGAGGTCCTCACGGAAGCGGCCCTCACGCACCAGTTGCTCCAGGTTCTGATGTGTGGCCGCGATGATACGAACATCGACTTTGACCGGTGTATGCCCACCGACACGATAGAATTCGCCGTCGGCCAGCACGCGCAGCAATCGGGTCTGCAACTCGGCCGGCATATCACCGATTTCATCCAGGAACAGACTGCCGCCATCGGCCTGTTCAAAACGACCGATGCGGCGGTTCTGCGCGCCGGTAAAGGCGCCGCGTTCATGACCAAAGAGCTCGGATTCCAGCAGATCACGCGGGATAGCTGCCATGTTCAATGCGATAAACGGAGCGTCTTTACGTGGGCTGTGACGATGGAGTGCGCGCGCAACCAGTTCCTTGCCGGTACCCGATTCACCATTGATCAACACGGTGATATTCGAGCGCGACAGACGACCGATGGCGCGGAAAACCTCCTGCATCGCCGGCGCTTCACCGATGATTTCCGGTGTCTGCGCCATTTGCTCGGTTCCGCCATTGGCCTGCTGACGTCGATGGTGATCGACGGCTCGACGCACCAGGGCCACGGCCTCATCGACGTCAAAGGGTTTTGGCAGATACTCGAATGCGCCGCCTTGATACGCCGCAACCGCGCTGTCCAGATCCGAGTGCGCCGTCATAATGATGACCGGCAGATCGGGATAGCGAGTGCGGATATCGCCCAGCAGTTCCAGACCATCGATTCCGGGCATTCGAATATCGCTGATCAGCGCATCGGGGCGGCCGCGTTCCAATGCGTCGAGCACACCGGTAGCGCCGGAAAAGCTCGAAACCTCCATGTCCGCCTGCTTCAGGGCCTTTTCCAGCACCCAGCGGATAGAGCGATCATCATCGATCACCCAAATTTTATCGCCCTTCGTCATCCAATGGCTCCAATGGTATAAAAATCGAAAACTCTGTCTGTCCGGGCCGGCTGGCGACTTCGATAATCCCGCCGTGCATGTTCACCAACGATTGCGCGATAGACAGACCCAACCCTGTGCCTTCGGCATTTCCAGTCACCATGGGGTAGAAAATGGTTTCCATCATTTCCGGCGGAATGCCGGGCCCGTTGTCGATAATGTCGGCACGAACCACCAGCTTGTAGCGTCGGTGACCAATGGTGAATTGGCGCTGCGTGCGGGTGCGTAAAATGATTTCACCTTTCCCTTGCATCGCCTGTGCCGCGTTGCGCACGATATTCAGAACGGCCTGGATCAGTTGCTCGGGATCCGCATCGAAGTCCGGAATACTCGGGTCGTAATCGCGTGTCAGCACGAGTTCGTCGCTGTCTTCGGCCATCACCAGATTGCGCACATGTTCCATGACCTGATGAATATTGCAGTTTCGCCGCTCGGGCAGGTGATTGGGGCCTAGCATGCGATTGACCAGGTTTCGCAATCGGTCGGCTTCGCCGATGATGATGCGCGTGTATTCCTTCAGCTCCTGGTCGGTGAGTTCGCGCTCCAGGAGTTGAGCCGCGCCGCGCAGGCCACCGAGTGGATTCTTGATCTCATGGGCCAGACCGCGCACCAGCTGCCGCGCCGCCTGATGCTGCTCCATCAGCAACTCGTCACGCGCAATGCGTAAATGGCGATCGACCTGATTGAGTTCCACCAGGATCTCACTGCCCCCTGTCTCATCGAACAGGGGGGTAACGGCGCAGTCCACGGTTATGTCCTGGCCGTTCATCAGATGCAGTTGCAACTCGCGCTCGGAGTAGGGATGGTTCGTGGCAGCGGCCCGCGCCACCCGCTCGGCGAAGTCGGTCGAGCCGGGGAGAAGGTCGATAAGGCGCTGGCCCAGTGCCTGGCGCGCACTCACCGCCAACAGCGTTTCCCCGGCGGGATTAACGAACGTGAGTTCCAGGGCTTGGCCGAACATCATGACGCCGGTGCTCATACCATCCAGGACACGGCAATCCCGAATATCCGCATTCATCTTTAGTGCATCCATGAGTGGTGAATAGCAAGAAGCAAACCAATCACCCGGGCACAGAGCCTGGCCGGGGCAGAAAACAAAGGGGGCATAGAAAAGCGCTTAAAAACAGCCTGTTATATCCCTGGGCGGCGGCGGATAAAGAGTGGAGAAGGCTATCGCCAACCCAGTAGATGCGGGTGCGCCCTGCACTATGCCATATCACGCACCATTATAGGGCAGGCGGATGCGTTCAGGGCTATTTGGCTTTCGGCGTGGCGGGGGGCGGTGCAGGCTGGGGTCGGGTGGGCGAGAGCGCTGACTGGCGGTGCATGTATACCGTTATGGCCTGGCTGGACATGAGCACTTTACCGCGACCGTCCACAACCTGACCCTGCAGGCTGTGCTCGCCGCGTTCCACATTATCCAGGTTGACCGTCACCGACTTGGATTTCTGCACGCTTTTTCCATCCAGCAGAACCACCAACCGGTGGCCCTTATTCGCCTTGAGCTTGGGATCGAGGGCAAAGCTGGCGGTGAGTGCGCCGGTGTTGTCACGAATGGTTGCATCGGGTTCAGGCGCGATTAATTCAAATCGCGTGTATTCCACCGGCGGTTCGGGCTCTTCGACCCGCGGCGTGACGGGCGGGAGTTTCGGCGCAGTATAAGTCTGTGGTGGCGGAACATGAACCCGCTCGGCACCCTCGCGCGGCGTATCGGTGAAATGCACCGTCCCGTCGGCATCGACCCAACGATATACGTCCGCCATTGTCAGGGCGGGAACCAGCGCCAACAGTAATAGGAATCTGTTCATGGCTAGACGATAAGCCGACCGTCTGAGGGATGCAAGCCGGCCGTTTCGGACACAAAAAAACGCCCCCGTACGGGGGCGTCTCCTAACCGACAGCAGCGTCGATCTGTTACAGACTGTAGTACATATCGAACTCGACCGGGTGAGTGGTCATGCGGATACGGGTGACTTCGTTCATCTTCAGCGCGATGTAGCCGTCGATGACATCATCCGTAAAGACTCCACCGGCCTTCAGGAACTTGCGATCCTTGTCCAGCGCGTCGAGGGCCTGATCCAGCGCATGACAGACCTGCGGAATCTTCTTTTCCTCTTCCGGCGGCAGATCGTACAGATCCTTGTCCATGGCATCACCCGGATGGATCTTGTTCTGAATACCGTCCAGACCGGCCATCATCATGGCCGAGAACGCCAGATAGGGATTGGCGGTGGAATCGGGGAAACGTACTTCGATACGACGACCCTTCGGATTGGATACGAAGGGAATACGGATCGAGGCGGAGCGGTTACGGGCGGAGTAGGCCAGCATGACCGGCGCTTCAAAACCCGGAACCAGACGCTTGTACGAATTGGTCGAGGCATTGGTGAAGGCATTCAGCGCACGGGCGTGCTTGATGATGCCGCCGATGTAGTACAGGGCGATATCGGACAGACCACCGTACTTGTTGCCGGAGAACAGGTTCTTGCCGCCCTTGGCCAGCGACTGATGGACGTGCATGCCGCTGCCGTTGTCACCGACGATCGGCTTGGGCATGAAGGTCGCGGTCTTGCCGTAGGCGTGGGCGACATTCTGAATGACGTACTTCAGGATCTGCACCTCATCGGCCTTCTTGATCAGGGTACCGAACAGCACGCCGATTTCGCACTGGCCGGCGGTCGCGACTTCGTGGTGATGCACCTCGACGCCCAGGCCCATTTCTTCCAGCGCCAGACACATCGCGCCACGCAGATCGTGCAGGGCATCGACCGGCGGCACCGGGAAATAGCCGCCCTTGACGGTCGGACGATGGCCCATGTTGCCGTCCTGATAGACGCGCTCGGTGTTCCAGGACGCCTCGTCGGAATCGACCTTGCAGAACGAGCCGCTGATATCGGAGCCCCAACGGACATCATCAAAGACGAAGAACTCGTTTTCCGGACCGAAGTAGGCGGTATCGGCGATGCCGGTTGACTTCAGATAGGCCTCAGCACGCTTGGCCAGCGAGCGCGGATCACGCTCATAGCCCTTCATGGTGTTCGGTTCGAGGATGTCGCAGCGGATGATCAGGGTGGACTCGTCCGAAAACGGGTCCATGACCGCTGTCGCGGTATCCGGCATCAGCACCATGTCGGATTCGTTGATGCCCTTCCAGCCGGCGATCGACGAACCGTCGAACATCTTGCCGTCTTTGAAGAAACCGGCGTCCACGGTGCTGGACGGCACGGTGACGTGCTGTTCCTTGCCC
>JBFEJM010000006.1:0-16510 GCA_041553175.1 Gammaproteobacteria bacterium
GACAGCACCATCTGGGTGGCCTCACGCAGACCTTCCACGGCGGCGGCATCGACCGGCGACATAATGCTCGCATCTTCGATGAAGTCGCCAAGGTGTGAATCTTCGTCGTCACCGATAGGTGTTTCCATCGAAATCGGTTCTTTGGCGATCTTCAGCACCTTGCGCACCTTGTCTTCGGGCATGGCCATGCGTTCGGCCAGCTCTTCCGGCGAGGGTTCGCGTCCCATCTCCTGCAGCATCTGCCGGGAAATGCGGTTCAGCTTGTTGATGGTCTCGATCATGTGCACCGGAATACGGATGGTGCGGGCCTGATCGGCGATCGACCGCGTGATGGCCTGACGAATCCACCATGTGGCGTAGGTCGAGAACTTGTAGCCGCGGCGGTATTCGAACTTGTCGACCGCTTTCATCAGGCCGATATTGCCTTCCTGAATGAGATCCAGGAACTGCAGGCCGCGGTTGGTGTATTTCTTGGCGATCGAGATCACCAGACGCAGGTTGGCCTCGACCATTTCCTTCTTGGCGCGGCGGGCCTTGGCCTCGCCGATCGACATGCGGCGGTTGATGTCCTTGATGTCGCTGATGGCCAGGCCGGTTTCCTGCTCAATGGCGATCAGGCGGTTCTGTGCGCGGCGGATATCGTCCCGATACTGCTCGAGGGCTGTGGAGTACCTGTGACCGCCCTTGATCTGTTTGTCCAGCCACTGCAGATTGGTTTCATTGTCGGGGAACGACGTGATGAAATCCTTGCGCGGCATCTGCGCATGATTGACGCAGATATCCATAATGACGCGCTCATGGCTGCGAATGCGTTCCACCATTCCGCGCAGGCGCGTGGTCATTTCGTCCACGACGCGCGGAACCAGCTTCAGCAGCATGAAGATCTCGCTCAGGCCGGCGCGGAATTTCTCCTGCTGCTTGGCGGACTTCGTGCTCATGCACTTTTCGTAGAGCGCCGCCAGCTCGGTGAAGCGGGCGCGGGCTTCTTCCGGATCGGGTCCGGTATCCAGCGCGCTCGTTTCCGTGTCGCTGTCGTCGTCATCGTCGTCATCGTCATTTGATTTGGCGCTGGTGCTGGTCGAATCGTCATCGTCGTCTTTGACCTGGATTTCGACCGGCGGGGGAATCTCGTCGCTGGCGTTGGGATCAATGAAGCCGCTGATAAGGTCGGACAGGCGGACGTCGCCCGCGTCCACCTTCTGGTATTCATTCACCAGCAGGGAAATGGAATCCGGATAACTCGACAGAGCGGACAGAACCTGGCGCAGGCCGTCCTCGATCCGCTTGGCAATCTCGATCTCGCCCTCACGGGTCAGGAGTTCCACCGTGCCCATTTCGCGCATATACATCCGCACGGGGTCGGTGGTGCGGCCGAATTCGCTGTCGACGGTTGCCAGCGCGGCGGCGGCTTCCTCGGCGGCATCCTCATCGGTGACCGAGGTCCCGCTGAGCAGCAAGGTATCGGCATCCGGCGCTTTCTCGTGCACCGAGATTCCCATGTCATTGATCATGTTGATGATATCTTCGATCTGTTCCGGATCGACGATTTCATCGGGAAGGTGATCGTTCACCTCGGCGTAGGTCAGGAAACCCTGCTCTTTGCCCTTGGCAATCAACAACTTTAATTGAGACTGCTGCTCTTGATTCATGTGCCTTCACTATGGTCTAAAGGGTGTATCCCACAGCAATAGCTGCGGGGTCAGCGCGAAATCAAACCTCCAGTGTAGTGGAGGCTTGGACATATTACCAGCCGCTAATAGATCAATTTACCTGTCCGTAACCCTTCTCAGCGTAGCCTAGTGTGACGGGTTCGGGCGCGCCAACGCCGCAAACTCGACCCTCTCCTCGGCCGTGAGCTCGTTGAAGGGCTTACGCGAGAGTTCCGCGAACCGGGCCTCCCGCATCGCGGCGGCCGGCTTCGCCATTAGATGGGCGATACTGTCCAAAAATTCCCGTTCCAGATCGCCTTCCAGGCGCGGGGTAGGTTCCGTGGCCAATTTGGCCAGGTGTTTTCCCGCCTCCGTTCCCCGCCAGTGCTCGATCAGGGCACCTGTATGAACGTTGGGGCTGTCCTTTAAAAAATCAATCAGCTCGATCAACAGCGGTGTCCCGGGGAGACTTACCCCGGCGAGTCCCTGCGTTGATTCGACCAGGCTTGCCAGCCGTGGTTCCTGCAGCAGCAGCGTGATCAGCCGGCGAATCGGGCTCACCCCGCTATGGCGCGGTGTGCTGGGCGGCGCGGCGTGCGGTGCGGACGGGATCTGGCCATGCAGTTCGGCCAGCGCGTTGCGCGGCAGACGCGCGACCTCTTCCAGGCGGTCCACCATCATGCGCTGGAAAACGCCGGCCGGCAGTTGCTTCAACAAGGGTTTGGCCAGTTCCACCAAGCGGGCGCGTCCATCCATGCTGGCTGTATCGACTTGCTTACCCAAAGCTTCATACAGGAATTCCGAAAGTGGGATGGACTCACCAATTCGTTGTAAAAACGCGTCTTTGCCTTCTTTGCGGACCAGACTGTCCGGGTCTTCGCCGTCGGGCAGAAACAGAAAACGCGCCTGCCGCCCGTCCTTGAGAACCGGCAGGGCGTTCTCCAGCGCGCGCCAGGCCGCGGCGCGGCCGGCCCGGTCGCCATCGAAGCAGAAGACGACTTCCGGGACCACTCGGTACAGCTGTTCCAGATGATCGGGGGTGGTGGCGGTGCCGAGGGTGGCAACGACATTGCCGATGCCGAACTGGGCCAGCGCGACCACATCCATATAGCCTTCGACGACCAGCAGCCGGTCGAGTTTGCGTTCCCGCTTGCGCGCTTCGGACAAACCGTACAGTTCGCGGCCCTTGTGGAACACGGGGGTTTCCGGCGAATTGAGGTATTTCGGCGTGTCGTCGCCCAGCACGCGGCCGCCAAAGCCGATGACGCGGCCGCGCCGATCGTGGATCGGGAACATGACACGGTCGCGAAAGCGGTCGTAGAGGCCGCCGCCCTCTTTCTTGATCAGCAGGCCGGCGCGCTCCATCTGGGTCTGGCGCTGGGGGTCGGTGCCGAGCACCTGCAGCAGATTGTCCCAGCCCGGCGGCGCATAGCCCAGTCCATAGGCCTGCGCGATCTCGCCGCTGAGGCCGCGCTTTTTCAGGTACTCCACGGCCCGCGCGGCGTCCGGGTGCTGGCGCAGCTGCTGGCGGAAATGGCGCGCGGCCTCATCCAGCAGGGCATAGAGCGGAGCGGTGTTGTCGGCCTGATCGTGTCGCGCCCCCTCGGGCGCCGCCTCGCGCGGGACCTCCAGACCGACCGAGCGCGCAAGTTCCTCGACCGCGTCGACGAAGTCGAGATGTTCGTAATCCATCAGAAAGCCGAGCGCGGTGCCGTGCGCGCCACAGCCGAAGCAGTGGTAGAACTGCTTGGTCGGGCTGACCGTGAACGACGGCGTCTTCTCGGTATGGAAGGGGCAGCAGGCCTGGTATTCGCGGCCGGCCTTTTTCAGCGGCACATGACGGTCGATCAGCTCGACGATGTCGACGCGCTGCATCAGGTCGTCAATGAAATGCTGGGGGATGCGTCCGGCCATGGCGGCATAGTATCAGTCGGGGAAGCCGCAACGGAATCGAGCCCTGTCGAACATATGGCGAGCGTTGCGATGACAGGTAGAGAGGGGGATGGATGGGCGCCGCCGTTGTGCGAGCCCGCGCTTCAGCCGGCCAGCTTGGCCTTGATCTGTCCGCTGACGGCGCCCATGTCGGCGCGGCCGGCCAGCTTGGGTTTGAGCATGGCCATGACCTTGCCCATGTCCTTGATCCCGGCGGCGCCGGTTTCGGCGATCGCGGCGGCGATCAGGCCGTCAATCTCGGTCGCGGAGAGGGGCGTGGGCAGGTAGTCCTGAACGATCCCGATTTCGAACTGTTCCTGCTCGGCGAGATCGGTCCGGCCGGCCTGTTCGTACTGGGCGATGGACTCGCGGCGCTGCTTGAGCATTTTGTCCAGCACGGTCGTGATCTGGCTGTCGTCGAGTTCGATGCGCTCGTCGACTTCGCGCTGTTTGACGGCGGCCAGAATCAGGCGGATGACACCCAGGCGCCGCTTGTCGCCGCCACGCATGGCGGCCTTCATATCCTCTTGGATACGCGCCTTCAGCGACATGCGTTCAACCTGGGTGGGATGATCAGTACTTGCGGGTACGGCGGGTGACGTCGCGCGAGATCTTCTTCAGATGGCGCTTGACCGCTGCTGCGCGCTTGCGCTTGCGTTCCTGGGTGGGTTTTTCGTAGAACTCGCGGCGGCGAACCTCGGACAGGATACCGGCTTTTTCACAGGAACGCTTGAAGCGGCGCAGGGCGACTTCAAAAGGTTCGTTCTCTCGTACACGAACGCTGGGCATGTAATCTGTAACCTCAAACGGAATTCATTTCCCGGAGTCATCGCCCACAGTGGACGGACCCAAGGTCCTAAAGGGGGAGGGATTCTAATCCTTCGCGGGCGCGAAAGCAAAATCCCGCTTGTCAGCCCCGGTCGGGGGCGGGGACAATAGCCGCATGCTAGTACTCGGTATCGAAACCTCCTGCGATGAAACCGGCGTCGCGCTGTATGACAGCGAGCGCGGGCTGGTCGGTCACGCCCTGCACAGCCAGATTGCGGTGCATGCCCCCTACGGCGGCGTCGTGCCCGAGCTGGCTTCGCGCGACCATGTGCGTAAGTTGTTGCCATTAGTGAAGGAATCGCTCAGCCAGGCGGGTGCCGGCAAGCGCGATATCGATGGCGTCGCCTATACCGCGGGCCCCGGCCTGATCGGTGCACTGCTGGTGGGGGCGTCGCTCGGGCGCAGTTTCGCCTGGTCCCTGGGGGTGCCGTCGGTGGCGGTCCATCATATGGAGGGCCATCTGCTCGCGCCCATGCTGGAGCCGGACCCGCCGGCGTTTCCCTTCGTCGCGCTGCTGGTCTCCGGCGGGCATACGCTGCTGGTGGGTGTGGAAGGGGTCGGCGCCTACCGTATGCTGGGCGAATCGGTCGACGACGCCGCCGGCGAGGCCTTTGACAAGACCGCCAAGTTGCTGGGTCTGCCCTATCCGGGCGGCCCCGAACTGGCGAAACTGGCCCAACGCGGTGATCCGACCCGGTTCCGGTTTCCCCGCCCGATGACCGATCGACCCGGTCTGGATTTCAGCTTCAGCGGGTTGAAGACATTTGCGCTGACCACCTTGCGTGATTCGCCAAGTGACGATCAGACCCGTGCCGATATCGCGCGGGCCTTTGAGGATGCCGTGGTCGATACGCTGGCGATCAAGTGTCGGCGTGCGTTGGAGCAGACCGGTCTGAACCGGCTGGTGGTGGCGGGGGGTGTCGGCGCGAATCGGGTTCTGCGTGAGCGGCTGCAGGCATTGCTGGAAGAGCGCAATGGTCAGGTGTTTTATCCGCGGCCGGCGTTCTGCACCGACAACGGCGCCATGATCGCGTATGCCGGGTTTCGACGTCTGCAGGCCGGCCAGCACGAACCTTTGTCCATCGAGGCGCGGGCGCGCTGGCTGCTGACCGATCTGTCCGCGCTGCCGGTGTGAGATTGCTCAGGCGTCTTTCTTCGCGCCAAAACTGATCTTGCCTTCGGTGCCGTCGAGCAGATTGCGAATATTGGAGCGGTGGCGCCAGTACAGCAGCACCGCCATCAGAATGCTGGCGATAATGAAGGACGGTTCCGGACGCAGCCACCACATATAAAAGGGTGCCGCCGCCGCTGCGATCAGTGCCGACAATGACGAAACGCGGAACAGCGCGGCCATCGCCAGCCAGGTACCGATGACCAGCAGACCGACCGACCACTGCAGCCCCAGCAGCGCGCCGAGCGCCGTGGCCACACCCTTGCCACCGCGAAAACCGAAAAACACCGGAAACAGATGGCCGAGAAAGGCGGCACCCGCCGCCATCGCCTGTACATCTGCACCGGCGCCGATGGCGCGTGTTATCAGTACCGCAAGCAGACCTTTCAACATGTCGCCGATCAGCGTGATGGCGCCGGCCTTTTTGCCGCCGATGCGCAACATATTGGTGGCGCCGGGATTGCCGGAGCCTTGAGTGCGGGGATCGGCCGTGCCGAGCAGGCGGCCGACCAGGACCGCCGAGGCAATCGAACCGATCAGATAGGCGACAGCGACAATAACAATAGTGGTGAGCATGTCGCGTATTGGAATCGCTGGCGGCGTTAGGGTCAAGTCCGCCAACGTTGTTAAGGCTGCGCGTGTCCGCAATGCCGCTGTTTGCAGCCCGTTACGCCATTTTCCGCCGGGTTCTAGTCAAACTGCAGCTCAGTCTCTATAGTGACGCGCTAATACACCGACAGGCATTGGGTATGGATATCATTTTCCTGCGCGATCTGCGCATCGACACTGTTATCGGCATTTTTGACTGGGAACGCCGGGTAAAGCAGACCATCAGCCTGGATCTGGAAATGGCCACCGATATCCGCAAGGCGGCCGCCAGTGATGCCATCGAGGACACGCTCAACTACAAAGCGGTCGCGAAAAGACTGATTGCGTTCGTGGAAGAGAGTCAGTTTCAGCTGGTTGAAACCCTGGCGGAACGTGCCGCCGAAATCGTGTTGACTGAATTCGAGGTACCCTGGGTGCGGTTGACCTTGAACAAGACCGGTGCGGTTCGCGGCGCCAAGGATGTCGGCGTGATCATAGAGCGCGGTGTGCGCGGGCCGGATTGAATGGCGCGTGTCTACGTCAGCATAGGAACCAACATAGATCGCGAACAGCATGTGCGCGCAGCGCTCGAGGCGCTTGAAGCGCACTACGGGACATTGCAGTCCTCGCTGGTTTATGAAACCGCGTCGATCGGATTCGAAGGCGATAATTTCTACAATCTCGTCGTCGGTTTCGATACCGATGAGGCGCCGGCGGACGTCGCCGATGAACTGCGGCGCATCGAAGACCGCAATGGTCGAGTGCGCCAGGGTCCGCGCTTTTCATCGCGCACGCTCGATCTCGATCTGCTGCTCTATGACGATCTGATAATCGAGGACGGGCGACTGCAGGTGCCGCGTGATGAAATCACCAAACACGCCTTCGTGCTGAGACCGCTGGCGGAGATCGCCGGTGACCGGCGTCATCCGACCAGCGGGGCGACTTTCACCCAACTATGGGACGCATTCCCAAAGGATGCGCAGGCCATATGGCCGGTGGAGTTGTCGCGGTGAAACCCTTGCGTTGCGAATCCGTCACACTTTAGTCCACAGCATGAATTCATCCCCTTCACTGCCCTGGGACATACCCGCGGACTGGCCTGCGCCGGATGCCGATGCTCGGGCGTTGAGTGCGCGACTGATCGAACTCATTCGAACGGAGATAGACCAGGCGCAGGGCTTTCTGGATTTCGCCCGCTTTATGGAGTTGGCGCTGTATGCGCCGGGGCTCGGTTATTACAGTGCGGGCGCGCGCAAGTTCGGCGCCGGCGGGGATTTCGTGACAGCGCCTGAGGTCTCGCCGCTGTTCGCGCAGTGCATCGCCAACAGCTGGGTTTCCGTGCGGCGGCAGCTCGGCGGCGGTGACATTCTCGAGTTGGGTGCGGGCAGTGGCGCGATGGCGGCGGATCTTCTGGCGCAACTTGAGCGGCTTGATCAGCTGCCGGATCGATATTGCATACTCGAACGTTCCGCCGATCTGCGTGAGCGTCAGCGTCTGCATCTGGCGCAGGCTGTGCCGCAGTTGCTCGCGCGCGTGCAGTGGCTCGACGCACCGCCGACCGCCGCATGGCGTGGTCTGCTGGTCGCCAATGAAGTGTTGGATGCGCTACCGGTCAATCTGTTCCATTGGCATTTGGATCAGGTGAATGAACTGGGCGTCACCTGGCAGGGCGCGACATTCGGTCCGGTCGAACGCCCCGCGCCTGAAGCGCTGCGCGTGCTGGTCGAGAGCTGGGCGCAACAATTGGAATGGCGCGGCGATTACCGTTCGGAGTGCAATCTCTCACTCACGCCATGGCTGCAGTCTGTCACGGCACAGCTGGACGCTGGTGCGGCATTGCTGATCGACTGCGGTTATCCGCGGCATGAGTATTACCATCCCGAGCGTGCGCAGGGCACACTGCTGTGCCATTATCGCCATCGGGCGCATGCCGATGCCCTGCTGCTGCCGGGCTTGCAGGACATCACCGCACACGTGGATTTCACCGCCGTCGCGGAAGCGGCCGATCACTGTGGAATGACGGTAAGCGGATTCACGACGCAGGGCCATTTCCTGATCGATGCGGGCATCGAGCAAATGCTGAGCGACGCGCAGAACCATACCGCCGGCGACTATCTGCGCATTGTCACACAGGCCAAGACGCTATTGCTGCCCGGCGAGATGGGTGAACGTTTCAAGTGCATGTTGTTGACGCGCGCGCTGGAACCGGGGATTCGGGGATTTGGCGGACGGGATCTGCGCGGACGCTTGTAACACCGCCTGCATTAATAACAGAACTACTTTCACCGCCCGCATCGAGGCGCAGGACTGAATGGAACTTCTACATATCATTGTGCTGGCCGTGCTCCAGGGCTTGACGGAGTTCCTGCCCATATCCAGCTCGGCACATCTGATCCTGGTGCCGCAATTGCTCGAATGGCCGGATCAGGGGCTGGCGTTCGATGTCGCGGTGCACGTCGGAACGCTGAGTGCGGTGGTGTTGTATTTCCGTTCCCAACTGCGGGTGATGTTGCGCGACTGGTTGGCGTCGCTGCGCGGGCAGGGTCAGACAGCGGACAGCCGCCTGGCCTGGGCGGTGGGTCTCGGCACCATACCGGTCGGCCTGGCCGGACTGTTGTTCCATGATGTCATTGAAACCCAGTTGCGTTCACCGCTGGTGATTGCGACGACCACGGTTCTGTTCGGTGCGCTGCTGGGTTGGGGCGAGTGGCGCGGTAAACGCGTGCGTGACGAACACAGTCTCAACTGGCGTGACGTGGCCTGGATCGGGTGTGCCCAGGCCGTCGCCCTGATTCCGGGCACTTCGCGGTCCGGCATCACCATGACCGCGGGGCTGTTACTCGGCCTTACCCGCGAGGGCGCAGCGCGGTTCTCTTTTCTGCTGTCCATCCCCGTCATCGTGCTGGCCGGCGGACTGGAAGTCCGCAATCTGGTCGAGGCCGATGTCGCGCCGGACTGGCAGGCGCTGGTGTGGGGCAGCATCCTGTCTGCCGTCAGCGCCTATCTCTGTATCCACTACTTTCTGAAACTCCTCGATCGAATGGGCTTATGGCCCTTCGTCATTTACCGCTTTGTGCTGGGCGCGGTGCTGTTCGCGGTCTTCGTCTGATTCCTGGCGTTAGAAATCCTGACACCGGGTCAAGACCCGGTATTATCACGTAAAAAATTATACTATTCAGTTTGTTAGTTTCCATTTGCTGACGTGCGGGCCGGTCCACGATCTGTCGGAATTCTTGACGAATTGCTAAGTGAAAAGTGTGACCTGTGTCGCAAAAATTTGTAACATGTTGTATTTTTTATGTTAATTATTTTTGGGCATGGATTCTGCTTTGATAAGGAGTCACTAATATTATAAATCTCGCTTATGGGCGGGCCGCAACTGGACGCAGCTGGATGAAAATGGGATGGGAAAAACACGTTGCCAATGCCTGGGAGTGCTGATCGGGCTGACACTTGCACTGAGTGTGTCCGCCACCGCTGAATGGTCTGCTGCACGGGCCGAGCCGGTGATGGTTGCAACCGTGGTCGCTGCCAATCCCCCTGCGGTATCTCAGATCACGGTCGATCATCCCGCGCCCGCTCCGGTACCGCTGATTCTGCTAGCGGTCGCACTGGTGGCATTGGCCGCTACGTTGCGTTATCGCCGTCGCCCGCGCTGATACCCTTCGCAGGGATTTCCCCATTCTCAGCTAAAGCGAAGTCCTTGCGGGCTTTTGCGATGGCCTTGATGCGCAGCTGTTTGAGCTGTTCGGCGATCTCCGTTCCCTTCAATCCCTTTGCGGCAAGCGCTTTGGCGTCGACCGATTGTGCGGCGCTGAGTGCGGCGCGAAACAGCGCCGCCTGCGGATAAGGGCGTTGTTCGAATCCGCGCCGGCCGCGGCTGTCGGCCTCGCAGGCCAGCAGGAATTCCTCCAGACGCTGCGGTTTGCGCAACGCATCCAGACCCGACAGGGTTTCCAGCAGTGTCGCCGGCCGCAACTCGAAAGCGCGGTGACAATGGCTGTGATAGCGCGCGACTTTCAGCGCAAGGTCACGGTAATCGTTGGGTACCCGCAGGCGCGCGCACATCTGCTCGATAAGATGCAGGCTGCGCTGTTCGTGACCGATGTGCTGCGGCAGGACATCCGCCGCCGTTTCGCCTTTGCCCAGGTCGTGTACCAAGGCGGCAAAGCGGACCTTTGGGTCGGCACTCAGTTGCGCGGCCTGATCCAGCACCATCAGGCAGTGTATGCCGGTGTCGATCTCGGGGTGATGGTGCGCGGATTGCGGGACGCCGAAGAGCTGATCGAGTTCGGGGAAAATCTGCGCCAGTGCGCCGCAACGCTGCAGAACCTCGAAAAAGCGGCTGGGCTTGTCTTCATTCAGCGCCTTGACCGTTTCCGCCCAGACGCGTTCGGGAACCAGATGGTTCACCTCGCCCGCGTCGACCATGCGGCGCATCAATGTGTGGGTGCCATGGGCGACCTTGAAGCCCCATTTGGCGAAACGTGCGGCAAAGCGTGCCACCCGCAGAATGCGTACCGGGTCTTCGACAAAGGCGTTGGAGACATGCCGCAGCAGTCCCTGATCCAGATCGGCACGACCGGCGAAGGGGTCGATCAATCGGCCATCAGGCGCCTCGGCCATTGCGTTGATGGTCAGATCGCGCCGCTGCAGATCCTCTTCCAGAGTCACGTCCGGACTGGCATGTACCGCGAAGCCCTTGTAGCCCGGCGCGGTCTTGCGCTCGGTGCGGGCAAGCGCGTATTCCTCGTGGGTTTCGGGATGCAGAAATACGGGGAAGTCCTTACCGACCGGGCGATAGCCCAGTTTCACCATCTCGTCGGGGGTGGCGCCGACCACCACCCAGTCACGCTCCCTGACCGGCAGTCCGAGCAGCTTGTCGCGTACTGCACCACCGACGAGATAGATGTCCATAACGCGTGTGAACGTACTCTGGAATTAGGGATGATCATTGCCGCGCCAGCGCACGCGGCGAACACGGGCAGCCTAACATGAATCGAGCGATGGGCTTAGCTGCGATGCGCGTGCTGGCGCAGGCGTTTATAACGTCCGCGGTTGGTCCGCTGCGCCAGATAGCCGGGTACCACCGATTCTATCGCGGTCGGTGTGATACCCAGTTCATCGAGAGCGTTCTGTTCGCACAGGCTTTCTTTCTGCAGTGACCAGAAGTTGTCGCGACTGAACGGCTTGCCGGGAACGAACTCCAGCATACGCGCCTGCCACCACGACAGTGTTTTGCTCAGACGCCAGATCCGCCGCTGCAGGCCGATCTGCTCGGCGGTATATTCGACCAGTTCCGCCAGGCTGTAGCTTTGCGGGCCGCACAGATCGTAATGTTTGCCGATGGTCTGCGGGTCGGTCAGTGCACGGGTCATGCTTTCGACCACATCACCGACATAGACCGGCGCGAAGCGACTGTTCGCGCAGGCCAGCGGAAACACCATGGGTGTCAGGCGCAGCAGGGTGGCGAAGCGGTTGAAGAAGCTGTCGCCCGGCCCGAAGATGACCGACGGGCGGAAACTCGTGACCGATAACCCGTTCGTCGAGGCGGCATGCGCGATATCCTCGCCGACACCTTTGCTGCGCAGGTACTGGCTGTTCTCTTCGCGCGAATCAGCGTTGAGCGCGCTCATATGCAGGAGGCGCCGTACCCCCGTCGCCGCCATCGCGTCGACGATCCGCTCGGTCAGCTTCACGTGTGCCTGCTCGAAAGTGGCCGAGCCGGTCTCGTTCAGAATACCGACCAGATTGATCACGGCCGTGCAGTCCGCGATCAATTCACGCATGACCGCCGGCTCACGTATATCGGCTTCGATCAGCTGAACACGCGGATTGACCAGGAAGTCGCGGTTGCGCTCGCGCCGACGGGTGGGGATACGCAGGGTGTAGCCAGCGTCGGTAAGCCGGTTCGCCAGGTGTCGCCCGACGAAGCCAGTGCCACCGAAAATGCATATGTTTTTATTGGTCATGCGACAGCTCTATGGGAAACCGGCCGGTTGATTCAACCGAGTAGCAATAGTGGCGGCGCCCGCTAATCAGGTCAAGTGCGGCTGTTGACCGGCGTCAGTTAATCTTCGGTGAGATCGGCGGCATGCGTTTTTCCAGCGGGGTGAACGGCCGCTGCAGTCGAGCGTCATAGACAGTGGTGAAGGCGAGTACGCCGCGTACGTAACCGCGGGTTTCACTGAAGGGAATGGTGTCGACCCAGATGGCGGCCGGGACCGCGTCACCTTCCGGCAGCCAGCGCCGCACGCGATGCGGGCCGGCATTGTAGGCTGCCGTTGCCAGCACCTGATTGCCCAGTTCGTCCAGTACGTGACGCAGATAATTGCTGCCAAGCTGGATGTTGGTGTCGGCCTGCAGCAGCGACGTGCGGCTGGGGCGCGGCAGTTTGAGCAGTTTTGCCACCTGGCTGCCCGTGGCGGGCATCAGCTGCATCAAGCCCAGGGCACCGACCGGTGACCGCGCGTCCTCCATGAATGCGCTTTCCTGGCGCATGACGCCCATGATCCAGGCCGGATCGAGGTTCAGCTTCGAGGACATCTGATTGACTTCGCGTTCGTACAGCACCGGGAAGCGCACATCCAGATCGTCCTGATGACCCGAGCGGGCGGCCGTGATGATCGCGCGGTCGTGCCAGTTCCAGCGGTGCGCCAGCACTGCAGCCAGTTCCAGATCACGGGCATCGAGCCGCTGGGTGCCATAGCCCCATTCGCGCCGGGCTTCGTAACTGAGATTGGCCAGGCGCAACTCGCGCGCGCGGATTATGAACGGCTGTTCCTGCTGCAGGCGCTCCAGGTCCGTCTCTTTCACCTCGATGGATTGGTGCGACAGGCTGTAGTTCCAGTTCAGATAATCCGCGGCCAGAAAGCCGTGATAGGAGCGTTCCCCGGCCAGCTCGCTGAGTTCCGGTAACGCCTCCAGCCGATTGCCGGTCTTGGCCTGGGCAAAGGCCTTCCAGTAACGCCACTCGCTTTCGGATTGCTCCTCGGCGGGCATGCTGTCGACCGCGGCCAGCAGGGCCGGCCAGTCCTGCTGCAGCAGGGCGCTGCGCGCCTGCCAGTTGCGTGTGCTTTCGTCGCGACTCGCCGCCGGTACCGCCGCCAGCCAGACATGGGCCTGCGGCAGACGTTGATAGGCGGCGCGCAATCCCAGCTCGCGCGTGACCTGGGCCTGCTGCTGGTCCGAGAACCGATAGCGCGTGAGAAGGGATTCCCACCACTGGTGCGCCGCTTCGGCGTCGCTGCGGGCATGACGCTGTACCGCGTGCGCCAGTATTTCCCGGGTCTGTGCTGTGTCCTTCTGCAGCTTGGGATGATCCTGTGCCTCCGACGGGCGGTGATGGACCTGCCGCCACAGATCCACCCATTGGCGCTGCTCGGCCGGCAGCATGCGCGAGAGGTAGGACGCCAGGCTCAAGGAACCGCTGTCCATGGACAGTCGAATGCGTTCCCAGATCAGCGCTTCGGTCATGCGCGGACTGTCGACCAGAATCTTGAACACGGGATCGCAGGCATTGGGCTGCGAACGCCCCACTTTCCAGAGTTCAACCGCCTTGTCCAGCCAGGCCGCCTCGGGTGGCGTGCTGCGCGTGGCGTGCAGGTAATAGCAGGTCAGTTCCGCCGAGGTGTTGTCGGCCGGATAAAATGACAGAAAGCGATCCCACTGGTGTTGCTTGGCGAGGTGTGCCAGCCAACTGTGACGCAGGCGGTCGGCCAGGACGCTGTCCGGATTGCCGTCGAGGAAGGCGCGGATATCCGCATCGCTGGCGCGCGCCAGGTTGGTACGCAATTCGTCGTAGCGCAGGTACGGGTACAGCGGGTAGTCCTTCAGTGTGGCGGCCAGCTGCTGGTAGCGCTCGGTATGGCCCTGCTGAAACGCATTGCGCGCGTCGACAAAGCGATCGCGTGCATCGGCATAGGGGTCGATATTGGCATGGGCACTGCCACACAGCAGTGCGCCGAGAAGATACAGGCTATAACGCGTCAATGTGTTCATCCGCTATAGTTAACACCAGCTGACAGCATACAACAATCACGGATAGACAAGGGGAATCGAAACATGGCGTATAAATCCGTTAATCCCGCCAACGGTGAAGTGATCAAGATCGTCGATGTCTGGAAAGAGGCGCAGTTGGAACAGGTGCTGGACGACGTTGCCGCCGCCACGCCGGCGTGGGCGGCGATGACCTTCAAAGCGCGGGCGACGCTGTTACGCAAAGCCGGTGAGGTATTGCGCAGCCGTCGGGATGAGTTGGCGCGCATGATTACGGTGGAAATGGGTAAGCTCATCGGAGAGTCCCGCGCTGAAGTCGAAAAATGCGCACTCGCATGCGATTTCTATGCCGACAAGGCGGCCGTGTTTCTGGCCGATGAGCTGATTGAAAGCGATGCCGGACGCAGCCTGGTTGCCTACCAGCCGCTCGGTACGGTGCTGGCGGTCATGCCCTGGAACTTTCCTTTCTGGCAGGTGTTCCGTTTTGCCGCCCCCGCCCTGATGGCGGGGAATACGGGGTTGTTGAAGCATGCCTCCAATGTGCCGAGTTGCGCGCTGGCCATCGAAGAGGTGTTTCAGGAGGCCGGTCTGCCGGCCAACGTGTTCCGCTCGTTGATGATTCCGGCCAGTCGGGTCAATCGCGTCATCGAGGATAAGCGCGTGCACGCGGTCACCCTGACCGGCAGTGAACCGGCCGGGCGCGCCGTCGCCGCTCACGCCGGCGCCCACATCAAAAAGAGTGTGTTGGAGCTTGGCGGGTCGGATCCCTTCATCGTGCTGGAAGATGCCGATCTCGAACTCACGGTCAAAAATGCGGTTCTGTCACGCTTTCTGAATGCCGGCCAGAGTTGTATCGCCGCCAAGCGCTTTATTGTCGTCGATGCCATCGCCGACAGCTTCATGCCGCGTTTCAAGGCGGCGGTCGAGGAACTCCGCTGCGGCGATCCGCAGGATGAATCCGTCAGTCTGGCGCCGTTGGCCCGCCACGATCTGCGTGACGAACTGCACCAGCAGGTGATCGACACCCTGACCAAGGGCGCGGTCGCGGTCACCGGCTGCAGTCCGCAGCCCGGTGGCGGCGCGTACTATCAGGCATCGATTATCGATAAGGTGATGCCGGGTATGCGCGCTTACCGGGAAGAACTGTTCGGGCCGGTCGCGATCGTGCTGCGCGCCCGCGACGAAGCCGACGCCATCCGCCTGGCCAATGACAGTCCGTTCGGTCTCGGCGGGAGTGTCTGGACGCAGGATAGTGCGCGTGGCGAACGGGTCGCGCGCCAGCTTCAGTGCGGTGCCGCCTTCGTCAACGGTCTGGTGAAAAGTGATCCGCGTCTGCCCTTTGGCGGCGTCAAGCACTCCGGCTACGGGCGCGAACTTTCACGTCACGGCATTCGCGAGTTCGTCAACGCAAAGACGATCTGGGTGCGGTGAGGGCAGCCAAAGGCTTTCAACGCAAAGGCGCAGAAGGCGCGCGAAGAAATACAAGTACTTTAGCCGCGGAAAACACGGAAAGCACAGACAACGACATTTCACTATTAAATATATCCGCCACACACGCGGGCACGAGCAGCAGGCTCTGGTTTCAGCGAGTTGTGTGGCCAAAAATAACTCCGTGTTATCCGTGGCCAGGGTTTTCGAGTGTTCTTCCACTATGACTGAACTCGCCATCTACCTTGCGCTGGGCGCCGCGGCCGGACTCCTGGCCGGGCTGTTCGGTGTCGGCGGGGGACTGATTATCGTGCCAGTGCTGGCCTGGGTCTTTCTCGGTCAGGGCATCGACAATGCCATCATCATGCATCTTGCCATCGGCACATCGCTGGCAACAATCTGTGTGACCTCTCTGGCCTCCATCCGTGCCCATCATCAGCGTCGCGCGGTCAACTGGATGCTGGTGCGTCAGCTGTTGCCCGGTATTCTGCTGGGCGGTCTGATCGGCGCCTGGGTCGCGGATCAGCTGCCGACGCTCGGGCTGAAGCGCATTTTCGGCGTGTTCGAATTGCTTGTCGCCGCGCAGTTGCTGGTGGGTGGTCGCTATCAGTCCCATTTCCAAATGCCCGGTGCGTTCGGTATGGGCGTGGCGGGATCGGTTATCGGGGGTGTTTCCGCGCTGCTGGGTATCGGTGGCGGCACGCTCACCGTGCCCTTCCTGGTCTGGTGCCGGGTAACACTGATCCAGGCCGTCGCCACCGCCGCGGCCTGTGGCCTGCCCATTGCGCTGGCAGGGGCGCTGGGCTTTCTGCTGACGGGTTGGAATACACCCCGCCTGCCGCCGTTTGCGACCGGCTATCTGTATTGGCCGGCCTGGCTGGGAATTGTGCTGGCCAGCAGTTTTGCGGCCGGCTAC
>JBFEJM010000007.1:0-16470 GCA_041553175.1 Gammaproteobacteria bacterium
GCCGGCATGCGTCTCAAGTTCACCAAAATGCACGGCCTGGGCAATGACTTCATTGTCATCGATGCCGTGCGGCAGTCCGTTGCGCTCACCCCGGAGCAGGCGCGGTTTCTGGCCGACCGGCGGCGCGGCGTGGGCTGCGATCAGATCCTGCTGGTCGAAAAACCTCAGAGTGCCGGCGTGGATTTCCGGTATCGGATTTTCAACGCCGACGGTGGCGAAGTCGAGCAATGCGGCAACGGCGCCCGCTGCTTCGCGCGCTTCGTGACCGACGAAGGGCTCACCGACAAGCGCGTGATTCCGGTCGAGACCGCGACGGGACGGCTGGAGCTGGTGCTGCTCGATGATGGACAGGTGCGCGTGAACATGGGCGTGCCACGGCTGGAGCCGGTTGACATCCCCTTTGACGCGCCGGCGCGTGCCGCCCGCTACGAACTGAATGTCGATGGGCGGGATGTGACGATCGGCGCCGCGTCGATGGGCAATCCACATGCCGTGATTCTGGTCGACGATGTCGCTCAGGCACCGGTGCATACGCTGGGTCCGCAGATCGAACGGCACCCCCGTTTTCCGCGGCGGGTGAATGTCGGCTTTATGCAGAAACTCTCGCCGACACACATTCGCCTGCGCGTATTCGAACGCGGTGCGGGAGAAACCGACGCCTGCGGCAGCGGCGCCTGTGCCGCGGTCGTGGTTGGACGCGAGCAGGGATTACTCGATGCGCAGGTGCGGGTCAGCCTGCCCGGCGGCGATCTTGTGATAAGCTGGCCCGGTGCCGACGAACCTGTATTCATGACCGGGCCGGCAACCCGCGTATTTGAGGGCCAGATCGAACTATGACAACGCAACAGACACTGGACGACACCAGCCCGGCCGCCACCGAGGCCACCGCCGAACAGGTTGAACGCTATCTGCGCGAACATCCCGACTTCTTCAACGATCACCTGACCCTGCTGGCGAATCTGCGTGTACCCCATGCCGCCGGCCCCGCCGTATCGCTGATCGAGCGCCAGGTCGGCGTTTTGCGCGACCAGAATCAGCAGTACAAGCTGAAACTGATGGAGCTGGTGCAGGTCGGTCGCGACAATGACAATCTGCACCGAAACCTGCATCAGCTGACACTTGCGCTGATGCGTGCCGACAGCCTGGGCGATGTGGTGGAGCGCGTGCACGGACACCTGCGCGACGATTTCAAAGCCGATGTCGTGACGCTGCGTCTGGCTGGATTGCCGGCCGATTTCGCCACAGACACCAACACCCTGCCGTTGGATGGCAGCGACCCCGATTTATCCGCCTTCGCACCCTTTTTCCGCGCCGTGCGGCCACTCTGCGGCGTACTCAAGCCGGAGCAGCTCACCTTCCTGTATGGCGATCAGGCTGAAGCGGTCGCCTCGACGGCGCTGATACCGCTCGGGGTGGAAGCTGAAATCGGCATGCTCGCCATCGGCAGTCATGACGATCACCGTTTTCATCCGGCCATGGACACCCTGTTCCTGCGCTGCCTGGGCGAGCTGGTGGCCTGCGCGCTTGGACCCTATCTGGAATCGGCACCGGCGACTTGAGTGGACGCTCCAAGCCCCGTTTTTAGCGCGAAGGAAACGGCAGCGACTGCGTAGGGCGCATTAGACCGAAGGTCGTAATGCGCCGAATGTTGCAACCGCCGCTTTCTTTTCGGCGCACCACACTGCGCGATTGCGCCCTGCAAGAGAAGTGTTTTCCTTTGCGGTCAGAATTTCCCTTGGAGTTCCAACCACACCCGTGAACCCCGCCACCCTCGACATGATCGACCGCTACCTGAACCACCTGGGTCAGGAGCGGCGGCTATCGCCGCATACGCGGGCCGGTTATGCCCGCGATCTCAAGGACTTCGTCACCTTCTGCGACCGACAGGATCGAGTCGAGTGGTCTTCAGTCAACGCCCATGATGTTCGCGCCTTCGCCGCCGCCTGTCATCGACGTGGTCTGGCCGGCCGCAGCATTCAGCGCCGATTGTCGGCCGTGCGCGGTCTGTTCGAGTTTCTGCTGCGCGAGGGTCAGATCGGCCACAACCCGGCGCAGGACATCCGCGCGCCCAGAAGCGAACGGCGCCTGCCCACGGCGCTGGACGTGGATCAGATGGAGCTGCTGCTGAACATCGCCGCCCGCGACACCCTGACCCTGCGCGACCTGGCCCTGATGGAACTGCTGTACTCGTCGGGTCTGCGGCTGGCGGAACTGACCGGGCTCGATCTCACGGCGCTCGATCTGGCGGACGGCCTGGTCACAGTGACCGGCAAAGGACGCAAGACCCGTGTCGTGCCGGTCGGTCGCCAGGCCGCCAGCGCACTGCAGCGCTGGCTCACGGCACGCGCGGAACTGGTCCCGGCCGGGTCGAGCGAACAGGCATTGTTCGTCGGGCGCGGCGGGACACGGCTGTCGCCCCGCGCCATTCAACAGCGGCTGGCGCTGTGGGCCCGCCGCCAGGGCCTGGACGGCAAGGTCCATCCGCACATGCTGCGGCACTCCTTCGCCAGCCACCTGCTGGAGTCCAGCGGCGACCTGCGGGCGGTGCAAGAGCTGTTGGGACATGCCGACATCAGCACCACGCAGGTCTACACCCATCTTGATTTTCAACACCTTGCGGACGTTTACGACCGCGCCCACCCGCGCGCAAAGCGACGCTCGAAGTGACCAAACACTGCCTTTTCCGCCGCAACGGGCCACAGCGGCCGCACCCCCGTAGGGCACACTAGCACAGCGTACTGCGCCGAATGTTTTGGCGCACACATTCGGCGTATTACGACCTCCGGTCAAATACGCCCTACCCGATATCCATGATTTCCTTTCCGCCACATACCTTCGGAAATCTCAGGACTTTTCGCCTGCTACGGCGGTCGGTGATGGTGTAGAATCGATGGCCCTTTGCGGTTCGGAGCCGGGCGTGGATCAATATCGCGGAACAACCATTCTTTCTGTGCGACGCGGTGACCAGGTAGTCATCGGCGGTGACGGTCAGGTGAGCCAGGGCAACACCGTGCTCAAGGGCAACGCACGCAAGGTGCGCCGCCTGTTCCAGGACCAGGTGGTGGCCGGGTTCGCCGGCGGTACCGCGGACGCATTCACGTTGTTCGAACTCTTCGAGGCCAAGCTGGACAAGCACCGCGGCAACCTGACCCGGGCCGCGGTCGAACTGGCCAAGGACTGGCGTACCGACCGAATGCTGCGGCGGCTGGAGGCGCTGCTGGCGGTGGCCGATCGCCAGACCTCGCTGATCATCACCGGCAACGGCGATGTCATCGAACCCGAGCAGGGTCTGATCGCCATCGGCTCCGGCGGTCCCTTCGCCCAGGCCGCCGCGCGCGCGCTGCTGGACAATACCGAACTGTCGGCGCGCGATATTGTCGAACGCGGCCTCAACATCGCGGCCGACATCTGTATTTACACCAACCACAATCTGACGATCGAGGAATTGAGTTGATGGCGGGGTTCAGGGATCAGGATCCCTGAAGCCCGCATCCCGACTGGCAAGTCCCATGAGCGAAATGACCCCCCGAGAAATCGTGCAGGAACTCGACAAACACATAGTCGGGCAGGGCGCGGCCAAGCGCGCCGTCGCCATCGCCCTGCGCAATCGCTGGCGCCGCATGCAGGTGGATGAGGATCTGCGCAACGAAATAACACCCAAGAACATTCTGATGATCGGCCCGACCGGCGTGGGGAAAACCGAAATCGCCCGTCGTCTTGCCAAGCTGGCGAATGCCGCCTTCATCAAGGTGGAAGCGACCAAGTTCACGGAAGTGGGGTATGTCGGGCGCGACGTCGAATCCATTGTGCGCGACCTGGTCGACGTCGGCATCAAGATGACCCGTGAGCAGGAGATGGACAAGGTGCGCCATCGCGCCACCGACGCCGCCGAGGAACGCGTGCTCGACGCGCTGCTGCCGCGTCCGCGTCCGGTCGGTTTCACCGAGACCGCAAGCGGTGAACAGGACGGCTCCGAAACGCGGCAGAAATTCCGCAAGCTGCTGCGCGAAGGCCGGCTGGACGATCGCGAAATCGAGATCGAGGTGTCCGCCGCGCCGATCGGGGTGGAGATCATGGCGCCGCCCGGCATGGAGGAAATGACCAACCAGCTGCAGGGTCTGTTCCAGAATCTCGGCGGCAGCCGCACCAAACAGCGCAAACTCAAAGTGGGCGATGCCATGAAAGTGCTCACCGATGAGGAGGCGGCGAAAATGGTCAACGAGGAGGACCTGAAGCTGCGCGCCCTCAAAGCGGTTGAACAGAACGGCATCGTCTTCATCGACGAAATAGACAAAGTCACACAGCGATCAGAATCCCGCAGCGCGGATGTATCGCGTGAGGGTGTGCAGCGCGACCTGCTGCCGCTGGTGGAAGGCAGCACGGTGTCGACCAAGCACGGTATGGTCAAGACTGATCACATCCTGTTCATCGCGTCCGGCGCATTTCATCTGTCGAAACCGTCCGACCTGATTCCGGAGCTGCAGGGCCGGCTGCCTATTCGAGTTGAACTGGATGCGTTGAGCGTGGAGGATTTCGTGCGCATCCTGACCGAGCCGGACGCCAGCCTGACCGAACAGTACGCCGCATTGCTGGCGACCGAGGGCGTCGAACTCAGCTTTGCCGCGGACGGCGTGGCGCGAATCGCGCAAGTGGCGTGGGAGGTCAACGAACGCACCGAAAACATCGGCGCGCGGCGATTGCATACCGTGCTGGAACGCCTGCTGGAGTCGATCTCGTTCGAAGCAGCCGACCAGAACGGACAGAGCCTGACCATCGACGGCACCTATGTGGATGAACATCTGGCCGGCCTCGCCAGTGACGAGGACTTGAGCCGGTATATTCTTTAGAACGAGAGGCGGCAGGGACCGCAGGCCGGGGAGTTCAACTGTCTTCCCCTCCCGGATTCCTAGCCCCTTAACCAGGAGTTTTTTATGAGCATTCGACCGACTGAAATCAATCTGCACAAGCAGTCCCGCATTCTGGAAATCGCCTTTGAGGACGGTTCCCGTTTCAACCTGCCGGCGGAGTATCTGCGCGTCAATTCGCCTTCGGCCGAGGTCCAGGGTCACGGTCCGGGTCAGGGCGTGCTGCAGGTCGGCAAGGAGGACGTGAACATCGAGAATGTCGTTGGCGTCGGCAACTATGCCGTCCAGCTGTTTTTCGATGACAACCACAACACCGGCATTTATTCCTGGGACACGCTGTACGACCTGGGTAAAAACCAGCAGCGCTACTGGCAGGAGTACCTGGAAAAACTCGCCAAGGCCGGGCACAAGCGACGCGAGCAGGCGGCGAACTGACTTTCACACCAGCCCACTGTCACCACGATCGGCGCGAAGGCGCACATAGAAAAATTTTTGTAGGGCACATTAGACCGAAGGTCGTAATGCGCCGGATGTTTAAGGCACGCAAGCCTGTTTTCCATCGCGTACCTTCGCGTCCTTTGCGGTAAAATCGATCCATACAGCAGGTGATGACATGAAGGACAAGACCACACATTTCGGTTTCGAGCAGGTCGATTGGACGGAAAAAGCGCAGCGCGTGGGTGCCGTGTTCGATTCGGTCGCGACCAAATATGATGTGATGAACGATGTCATGTCGCTTGGCATACACCGGCTCTGGAAACGTTTCGCGATCGAACTGTCCGGCGTGCGCAAAGGCCAGCGCGTTCTGGATCTGGCGGGCGGCACCGGTGATCTTGCCGCACGTCTGGCACGAATGGCGGGCACGGACGGCGAGGTCGTGCTGGCCGATATCAATGCCTCGATGCTGGTTCAGGGTCGCGCCCGGCTGCTGGACCAGGGCATCGCCGGAAACGTGCGCTTCGTGCAGGCCAATGCCGAAGCGCTGCCGTTTCCCGACAGCTATTTCGATTGCATCACCATCGCCTTCGGCCTGCGTAACGTAACCGATAAAGATGCCGCATTGGCATCCATGTATCGCGTGCTCAAGCCCGGTGGCCGACTGCTGGTGCTGGAATTCTCCAAGCCGCGCGTACCCGGTCTGGCGCCGATCTACGACTTCTACTCGTTCAAGATCCTGCCGGCGATGGGCAAGCTGATCGCCAATGATGCGGACAGCTACAAGTATCTGGCGGAATCCATCCGCATGCATCCCGACCAGGACAATCTGCGCGAGATGATGGAGCACGCCGGCTTTGAGGACTGCAGCTATCACAACCTGAGCGGTGGCATTGTGGCACTGCATCGCGGATACAAGTTTTGACTTCAGCAGTCAGTGGACGCTACACGCACATCTGGCGTCGACTGGCGGCGGCTCTGCTCGATCTGACGCTGCTGGTCGCCACACTTGGCATGATCGAATGGCTGATTCAGCAGATCGACCTGCGCAACAGCGATTCGACCACGGCGGCAGCAGAGACCATGACCTTGCCCCTGCTCGCGGGTATTCCGGTACTGCTGCTGTTCTGGCTGTTATTCCAGGCATCACCAGGCAAACTGCTGCTGGATTGCCGGATAGTCGATGCCCGTGACGGCAGCGCGCCGCAACCCTGGCAACTGCTGATACGCTGCCTGTCCTACGTACTGTCGGCAGCTCCCCTGGGGTTGGGTTTTCTATGGATACTATGGGACCGGCGCCGGCAGGGCTGGCACGACAAACTGGCGCGCACGCTGGTTATCGATGACGATGAATCACAGAAATCTCTGACCATGCTCATGACCGAGGTGAAATCATCATGATTCAGGCGACCTGGCTGGCCGGCGTTGTTGAATCCGTCTGCAACGGTGCGCTGGCGCTTGATCCCGAGGTGCGCGCCCGGCTGGCGACGCTGGACGACAAAGTCATCGCGGTCGATGTAACCGGCCTGGACATGCGCCTGCATTTCCTGCCGTCCGCCCAGGGACTGCAGGTGTTGAGTCACTATGAGGACGAACCCGACACGGTACTGCGTGGCGCACCGCTCGCTCTGCTGCGGCTGATTTTGAGCGATAAACCGGCTGATGAATTGTTTGCCGGCGGCATCGAACTGCGCGGCGATACCGCCGCCGGACAGCAGTTTCAGGATATTCTGCGTGCGCTCGATGTTGACTGGGAAGAACTGCTCGCGCGCGTGGCCGGTGATGATGTCGCGCATCAGGTCGGACGCATGGTGCGCGGCCTGGGCAAACAGGCGAACCATATCGGACGCACGGCGGAACTCAATATGAGTGAGTACCTGCACGAGGAAACCCGGCTGGTTGTCGGCCGTGACGAGGTGAATGCGTTTCTCGACGCCGTCGACATGCTCCGCGGCGACGGCGATCGTTTGGAAGCACGTCTCCGTCGTCTGGAATCCGCCGTTGCGGACAAAAAGGACTGACATATGATCAGACCGGCCCAACTATGGCGGGTACTCCACATCAACATCGTTCTGGTCCGCAACGGGCTGGACGAGGTCGTGTTCGCGACCCATCTGTTTCGCCCGCTGCGCTTTCTCTATTTCTTGCTGCCGTGGAACTGGCTGGGACGCACACATGCACCGCGTGGTGTACGCATTCGACGGACGCTCGAACAACTGGGTCCCATTTTCGTCAAGTTCGGTCAGATTCTTTCCACACGCCGCGACCTGCTGCCGGACGATATCGCGGAAGAACTCGCCGGCCTGCAGGATCGCGTCACCCCTTTTCCCGGCGCGCAGGCCCGCGCCCTGATCGAAAAGGCCTACGGCCATCCGATCGAACAGCTCTTCTCCGACTTCAACGAGACGCCGCTGGCATCCGCGTCGATCGCGCAGGTGCACACAGCGCGGCTGAAAGACGGTACCGACGTGGTGCTCAAAGTGGTGCGGCCGAATATACGCCGCGTGATCAAGCGCGATGTTTCGCTGCTCTACTACATCGCCGGCCTGGCCGAACGCTATTGGAGCGAAGGCCGTCGCCTGCGCCCGGTGGAGGTCATTCGCGAATTCGAGACCACCATCCTCGACGAACTCGATCTGCTGCGCGAGGCCGCCAATGCCTCCCAGCTCAGACGCAATTTCGCCGACTCGAAAATGCTGTACGTGCCGGAGGTGTTCTGGCCGCACTGTCGCCGTGAGGTCATGGTCATGGAGCGGATCAGCGGTACGCCGATCAGCGATATAGCCGCCTTGCGCAGCCAGAACATCAACCTGAAGCGGCTGGCGGAGCAGGGCGTGGAAATCTTTTTCACCCAGGTTTTCAGCCACAATTTCTTTCACGCGGATATGCACCCGGGCAACATCTTTGTCGAACCCGACGGGCGCTATCTGGCGGTGGATTTCGGCATCATAGGCACATTGAGTCCGGTCGATCAGCGCTATCTCGCGGAAAATTTTCTGGCTTTCTTTCGCCGCGATTACCGCCGCGTGGCCGAGCTGCATGTGGAATCGAAATGGGTGCCGGCGGATACCCGCGTCGACGAGTTCGAGTCGTCTATCCGCACCGTGTGCGAGCCGATCTTCGAACGTCCGCTGCGGGACATTTCGTTTGGCCATCTGCTGCTGCGGCTGTTCCAGACCGCGCGCCGCTTTAACATGGAGATTCAGCCACAGCTGGTGCTATTGCAGAAAACACTGCTCAACATCGAGGGACTGGGGCGTCAGCTCTATCCCGACCTCGACCTGTGGCAGACCGCGAAGCCCTTCCTTGAACGCTGGATGAGCGAACAGGTCGGCGCGCGCGCCTTCGTGCACAATCTCAAAACCAGTCTGCCGGTGTGGACGGAAACGCTGCCGGAAATTCCGCAACTGCTGCACCAGACGCTGCATCAGGCCGCCAATGGCCGCTTGCAGGTGGAGTGGACGTCAGAGGAGTTGCGCAAGCTGCGCCGTGAATTGCGCAGCGCCAACCGACGCAATGTGGCCGCCACGCTGGGAACGGGTCTGGCAATCGCGGCGGCGGTTGTCTACGGTCTCGACGGCTATGCACCGTTGATGGTCGGTGGCGCACCGCTGCTGACCTGGCTGCTCGGCATTGCGGGCGCCTTCTTTATCGTCATTGCATTATCGGGTGACGAACGATAATCCGCGCAGCGAGCCAAGCGACGGAACTGGATTATCCAGCCTTGCGATAGCCCGGCCGCTGCAATCCCGCCTCGACCTGATCACGCTTGGCTTTGCCTGCCAGGTTCTCGATCAGACTGAGCGCGAAATCCATCGCTGTGCCCGGCCCGCGCGAGGTTATGATCTTGCCGTCCTGCACGACGACATCCTCCTGGTAAGACATCCCGCTGATCTGCAACGCCTCGAGCACGCCGGGGAAACCGGTGGCCTTGCGGTTATTCAACAGACCGGCACTGGCCAGGACCTTCGGCGCGGCACAGATCGCGGCAACATAATGGCCGTCCTGCGCAGTCTGCTGCAGCAGCCGACGCAACCGCACATCGCTGTCGAGGTGGTCGGCGCCGGGCAGCCCACCCGGTAACACGATCATATCGAACGCGCGGTCAACCACAGCATCCAGGGTGACATCGGGAATAAGTACGGTGCCGCGCGACGCGCGCACCGGCTGGTCATCCAATCCGGCGCTGACAACATCTATACCCGCGCGCCGAAGCAGATCGATGATCGTAACCGCTTCGAGTTCTTCACAACCCTGGGCTAGGGGAACAAGGACGCTCGCCATATCGGATCCCTCTCATGCTGGCGTTCAACCAGGCGGCTGACAGGAACAAGTTTAACACCTCGATTTGCGAGTCGCGGCAACTCCTCCTCCAGCACGGCCAGCGTGGTGGGTAAGGGATGCCCGATCGCGAGCGCGCTGCCCTGACGGCGGGCAAGGCCCAGCAGACGCTTGAATTCACGCCGTACCCCTTCCAACGACGGGTCCGCATCGAGGAACACGTCGCGCGACACACTCGGCACGCCGTTCTCGTAAGCGATCAGCTGTGCCACGGTGTGTTTTGTGGTGCGGCTGTCGACGAAGAACAAGCGATTCTGGCGCTGGATCTCCCGCATCAGCCACAGCATGTGGCCGGGATGACGCGTCAGCAGACTGCCCATATGGTTGTTGACGCCCGACACATGCGGAACCCGCTCCAGATCCGTCTGCAGGGTATGGATAAATTCCTGCTCACTCATATCGAGCCTCAGGGCACCGGCATCCAGCGGCCGACCTTCCACGGTCTCCATCGGGAGATGCAGCATGACTTCTTTGTTCGCGCCATGAGCCAGCAGGGCGAGGTCGTGAGTATGGGCGGCATAGGGGAGAAAGGCGCAGGCGACCGGGCCGGGCAGCTCGATCACCCGCCGGCCGCTGCTCGCGCGGCCACCGAGATCGTCGATGATGATGGCTATTTCGGGCAGAACATTCGAATCACCCGGTGCCTGCGGAACCTGAGCAGCGGACTGCAGTCCGGGCGCCGCGAGCAGGAAACACAGGGCGCATGCCACGCGGGTCAGGATCCCGCGCCCGCGCCGGTTTGATGAATTACGGCGCGAGCCGCCGACTGTCACCGACCGCGATCCCGCTGGATCGCAAGGCCCTTGAGGAGGTTCAAGGCCTCATACAACTGGTAGTCTGTGCGCGCCAACGACTCCTCTTCGTCCTTCTTGCCGTCCTTTGACTTGGCATCCTTGGGCTTGGCGGTTTTCTTGCTGTCCTTGCCATTGCCGTTGTCCAGATGCCCGGTCAGATCGGCCTCCTTGATGGCTTCAAGCGGCGAGTCGACCGCCGCGACACGAACATTCTCCAACTCGATATCGGGCACGATACCTTCCGCCTGGATGGAGCGACCGTTCGGTGTGTAGTAGCGAGCCGTCGTCAGCTTGACCGCGGTACCGTTGTTCAGCGGCACAATGGTCTGGACCGAACCCTTACCGAAGGTGCGGCCGCCAACGATAATCGCGCGGCGGTGATCCTGCAGCGCACCGGCGACAATTTCCGAGGCCGAGGCCGAACCCTGGTTCACCAGCACAACCAGCGGAGCGCTGTCGATGATGTCGTCCGGTGTCGCATTGAAACGCAGACGCGAATCCGCCACGCGACCCTCGGTGTAGACGATCAGACCTTTTTCGAGGAAGGCATCGGACACCGCAACCGCACCGTTCAGTACGCCGCCGGGATTGTTGCGCAGATCCAGCACCATACCGCGCAGCGCACCTTCTTTCTTCAGCTCCGCAACGGCATCAACGAGATTGTCGGCCGTGGTCGCCTGGAACTGCGAAATACGGACATAACCGAAACCGTCTTCCAGCACGCGCTGTTTGACGCTCTTGACCTTGATGACATCGCGCGTGATGGTGATCTTGAGCGGTTTTTCCTGACCCTCGCGCACAATCGTGAGCACGATGTCGGTACCCGGTTTGCCGCGCATGATCTTGACCGCTTCGTTCAGCGTCAGGCCCTTGACCGGCGTGTCGTCGAGCCGAATCACCAGATCACCTGCCTCCACACCCGCGCGCTGCGCCGGCGTGTCATCGATCGGCGCGATGACTTTGACGAAGCCGTCTTCCATTCCGACTTCAATACCGAGGCCACCGAATTCACCCGTGGTGCCGACCTGCAGTTCCTTGAACTGTTCCTGATCCAGATAGGCCGAATGCGGGTCGAGCCCGGTCAGCATGCCGCGGATGGCATTCTCCAGCAGCGCCTTGTCCTCGACCGTCTCGACATAGTCGGCCTTGATGCGGGCGAAGACATCACTGAAGCTGCGCAACTCTTCCAGCGGCAGTACGGCCTGCGGCGCATCGCGCTCGGCGAAGACACCATGCCCGATACTGAGCGAAACGCCGAGCACCAAGCCGGTGAATACCAGTGCGATTTTCTGTGTTTGGGGATTCATGGGACGTCCATTTACCGGCCGCTGCCGGCCTCGCTGCGAATAACGGTTAGTTTAACGGCCGGCACCCGGTCGTACTTGTGTCAAATTGGACAAGACCATAGCACAGCGGCCGCGGTAGCGGAACGCGCTCAACGCGCGGCCCGCTTGGCATCCGGCAGTCCTGCACACCAGGTTTGTGGATTCTGCGGCTCGCCTTTGTGACGCAGTTCGAAATACAGCCCGGCCTTGGCCATGCCGCCGGTATCACCGACGCTGGCGATGACCTCTCCGGGCTCGACCCAGTCGCCCACCTCTTTGAACAGTGCCTGGTTGTGGCCATACAGGGTCATGTAATCGTCACCGTGATCGATAATGATGAGCAGGCCGAACCCGCGCAGCCAATCGGCAAACGCCACCCGGCCGTTCGATACGGCGCGGACATCCTGGTTGGCGTCGGCAGCGATAAAGGCGCCCCGCCAGCGCAGATTGCCAACCTCGCGCCGATCACCGTAGCGCGCCATCAGCTTGCCCGCGACCGGCCAGGACAGCTTCTTTCTGAGTTTCGCGAACGGCTCGTGGCGTGGTCCCGCCTGGGTCAGATCCGCCAACGCACGTGACAGTTCCTTGACCAGTTGCTGCAGGCGCTTTTCATCTTTTTGCAGGTCGGCCAGCTCATCGCCCTGATCGCGGATTTCCGCCCGCAGCTTGCGCAACAAGCCTTCGCGGTGCAGCCGCTCCTTGGCCAGCAGCGCGACCTCGTCCGCCCGGCTCGCCTCGGTCTGGGCCAGCTCCTCGCGTTGGTAGGCGATCTGCTCCTGCAGCTGGGCGGCACGCTGCAGGGCGGTTTCCACCCGATCGATGCGCACCAGGCGCTTCTGGTTCAGGTAACGGTAATAGGTCAGGGTGCGGCCCAGGCGGGCGGGATCTTCCTGGTTGAACAAAAGCTTCATCTGTTCCTGCCGGCCCAGGATATAGGCGGCGCGGATCTGGCGTGCCAACAGATTGCGCTCGGATTCGAGTTCTTGGCTGACAGCCGCATATTTCCGCTGCGATTCCGCCAGACGCCGTTCCTGATCCTTCAGTTTGGTGCTGACAGAGCGCAGGCTGCGGGTTGCGCGGCCGATGCGCTGTTCGACTTCGCGTACCTGGGTACTGAGCTTGGATTCCTGACTGCGGGCGGCCTGCAGGCGTTCCTGCAGAGCATTGATCCGGGCGCGCAGTTCGGTCAGTTCCTCGTTCGCCTTGCCGGGATCCGCCGGTGCCGCGGCCCAAACCGGTGCCGCCATCGCCAACAGCGCGGCGAGCCAGAGGCACGCCCGAGGTACCGGCTCAAGCGCCACGAGTCTCCAGTTCCACTGCCGCCTCGGCGGCGTCAACCTGCAGATCGACCAGTGAGGTGCCGGACATTTCGTGCGGCTGCGGCAAACCCATCAGGCTGAGCATGGTCGGCGCCACATCGCATAGGGACCCGCTTGAATTGAGCAGAGCCGGCCGTCCCACATAGAGCATGGGCACCAGGTTGGTGGTATGCGCGGTGTGCGCCTGACCGGTGTCGTCTCCCAACATCTTCTCGGCATTGCCATGATCGGCCGTGACCAGCATTTCGCCACCGGACGCCTTCAGTGCCGTGTAAATGCGGCCCAGGCAGGTATCCAACGCCTCAATGGCCTGTTTCGCGGCATCGAAGCTGCCGGTGTGCCCGACCATGTCGGGATTGGCATAGTTGCAGATCACCACGTCGTACTTGCCGCTCTCGATGGCCTCGACCATTCGGTCAGTCACCTCGAACGCGCTCATTTCCGGTTTCAGATCGTAGGTTGCGACTTGTGGCGACGGCACCAGAATACGGTCTTCGCCTTCGAAAGGCTCTTCGACACCGCCGTTGAAGAAAAAAGTGACATGCGCATACTTCTCCGTCTCGGCCACTCGCAGCTGCCGCATCCCCAGGCTGGAAAGGTATTCACCCAGCACGTTCTGCAACCGCTCGGACGGGAAGGCGACCGGAATATCGAATTCGGAATTGTATTCGGTCAGGCTGACAAAACTGCCCAGCTTCGGCACCACCCGGCGCGGAAAACCGTCGAAATCCGGCTCGATGAAGGGGCGGGTGATCTGGCGGGCGCGGTCGGAGCGGTAATTCATGAAGATGACCACGTCACCATCCTCCACCGTAACGGGTGAAGATCCCGCGGGCACGATGGCGGTTCCCTTGACAAACTCGTCACCTTCGTCACGCGCGTAGGCCATTTCCAGCCCCTCGAAGGCGGAGGCGGCCTGGAATTCGGCCTCGCCGCGAGTGATCAGATCGTAGGCTGCCTGAATCCGCGGCCAGCGATGGTCGCGATCCATAGCGTAATAGCGGCCGATGATGGAGGCGAAGCGTCCGCCGCCGTACTCCGCGAACTTTTCCTCCATCAGCTGGATCGAGGCGGTGGCACTGCGGGGTGGCGTGTCGCGCCCATCCAGAAATGCATGCAGATAGACCTGCCTGACACCCCGATTGACTGCCAGCTCCACCATCGCGTGGATATGCTGCTCATGACTGTGCACGCCGCCGGGCGACAACAAACCGAGAATATGCACGGATTTGCCCGTCGAAATGGCTGCATCCACCGCATCCGTCAGGGTCTGGTTGTTGAAGAAGGAGCCGGTCTTGATGGAGCGGCTGACACGGGTGAACTCCTGGTAAACCACGCGCCCTGCGCCCAGATTGAGATGCCCGACCTCGGAGTTACCCATCTGGTCGGCCGGCAAACCGACCGCCGCGCCCGAGGTGCGGATAAGGGTGTGCGGGTAACTGTCCCACAGACGGTCCCAATTGGGCTTGTGCGCGGCCGCGATGGCGTTGTAGCTTTCGTCTTCCGAATAGCCCCAACCGTCCAGTATCAGCAGGACCATGGGCTTAGGGGTGGCAGGCATGGTGTTGCTCAGTCTTTCCTTGGTGAATTTAGAACGATTCTAACCTGATTCCCCGGGCCCCACCAGATACATTCCATAGCCTGGGGCGGTAACCCAAGAAAATGTCGTGAATCGGAAACAGGAGTTGTCAGGTTCCTTAAAGGGCTTATTATTGTATAGTGTTTTAATGATGAAAGGCAGTACGAGATTCTATGATGTTCAGATCCGGCCAACCCGACATTCTGTGTCGAATCCCGTTTGAGGTAGAACCGATGAGTGTTGACGCAATCCACGAAGGCCTGTTCACCCAAGATGAGGATATCGATCGGGCATCCCGTTCGCTTAAAGCGATGTCGCATCCCCTGCGCCTCAAAATACTGTGCACCCTGGGCGACCAGGAAATCAGTGTCCTGGACATTGTGGAAAATGTCGGTACCTCGCAAAGCAATATCTCCCAACACTTGGCCATACTCCGCGATAAGGGCATCCTCGCCTCGCGCAAAGATGCCAACCGTGTCTATTATCGAGTCGGCGATGCCAGGACATTGCGCCTGATCAGCATGATGCGTGAGGTATTCTGCTCGCGTCAGTAGTCGCTGACGTATCGCTCGAGTGTAGCAGCCGCCCTCTCGTCGGGTGCTGCGAATCGGATCTTCCCAAAATACGCTTTATAGGTACCCGATCCACATGGATACCGTCACCCGTTTGACTGAATTCGTCGTTAATCACTGGGCATTGTCGCTGGCCTTTGTCGCGATTCTGACCTTGCTCATCGTCAGTGAACTGCGGCGGCGCCTGTACGGTGCACCGCAATTGGGCCCCCATGCCGCAACGCAAATGATGAACGACAGCGAGACTGTGGTACTGGACGTGCGCGAAGACAGCGAGTTCAAGCAGGGCCACATTATCAATTCATTGCACATTCCGCTCAGTCAGCTGAGCAAGCGCCTCAGCGACATCGATAAATACAAAGAGCGCACGCTGGTCGCTTATTGCCGCACGGGAAACCGCTCTAACAGCGCCGCGTCCCTGTTGCGCAAACAGGGATTCACGAATGTATACAATCTGGCCGGCGGAATCGTCGCCTGGCAGAACGCCAATTTGCCTGTAACCAAGAAGTAAGCTTATGTCGGAAGTTGTAATGTATAGCACGGGATTCTGCCCGTACTGCGTCCGGGCACGCATGCTGCTCGATCGCAAAGGTGTTGCCTACAAGGAGATTCGTGTCGACCACGAACCCAAATTGCGCGCCGAGATGATGGAACGCAGCCGCCGCAATACCGTGCCGCAGATTTTCATCGGCGATTATCATGTGGGCGGCTGTGACGATATGTTCGCGCTTGAACAACGCGGTGAACTTGATACCTTGCTGGAACTCGCGACAGACCGTTCGTGAGGACACTGTGTCGGCGGTGGATAGGTCGATCGCGGGCCGGCCGCCGCCCAGCCGGAACATCTGTCATACTGGGCAGCTTAAAAGCCGTACAACGAGCCGCCGTCTCACGGCGCCACCCGATTTCTAAACACCACCAAAACGGAAGCTAACATGGCCGAGCCAACCACCCCAGAAGCAACTGCACCCGGAGCCGATCAGAAGCAGTTCGGCATTCAGAAAATCTACGTGAAAGACATGTCCTTCGAGACGCCCAACTCCCCCGCGGTATTCACCCAGGAGTGGAAGCCGGAGATCAATCTGGAACTCACCAGTCAGGCCAACATAGTCGCCGAGGGCGTGCACGAAGTGGTGCTGTCGCTGACGGTCACCGCCAAACTGGGCGAGACCACGGCCTACCTGGCGGAAGTGCAGCAGGCGGGCATCTTTTCCCTGCAGGGGTTCAGCAACGACGAGGC
>JBFEJM010000008.1:0-15842 GCA_041553175.1 Gammaproteobacteria bacterium
AGTGGCCACGTCGAACTCGATGAGGTCATCCATGAGGGTGTTGCCTGGGGGGTCGACCTGGTTCCCGCCACCATCTCTCTGGCTGCCGTCGAACATGTCCTGTCCGACCGGCCCGAACGCGAACGCCAGCTGGTACAGCATCTGGAAGGTCTGCAGCGGCTGTACGACTATGTCATCCTGGATTGCCCGCCCGCGCTCGGCCTGCTGTCCATCAATGCCCTGCGCGCCGCCCATCAGGTGCTGGTTCCGGTCGAGGCCAGCCTGTACGCACTGGATGGGTTGCAGCGGCTGCGCGAAATCGTGCGTCTGATCGAGACACGCTACGATCTGGACATTCCGGTCAAATTGCTGCCGACGATGTTCGACACGCGCACGCGACTGGCGCGTGATCTGTTCGCCCAATTGCAGGAACTGGGCATCAGTGCCTGCGCCACCCAGATCCGCTGTTGCGTCAAGGCACGCGAGGCCGCGCTGCAGGGTCGGACACTGCTGGCACATGCGCCGCGTTCGACGGCGGCAGCGGATTTCCGCAACCTCTCATTGGAGCTGAAATCGCTGCTCAAACCGCAGACACGTTCGTCGGCAGCGCCCAATCAGCCGACCGCCGGCAGCGAAATCGTGCTCGACTACGATGACCTGGAATGCCGACGGCTGCAGATCGCCGGCGATTTCAATGATTGGATACCCGATGGCGGCGTGGAAACTCGACATCAGCAAGGCCGATGGCTGAAAATACTTCGGGTTCCACCCGGCGCGTACGAATACAGGGTCATTATCGATGGTGTATGGCAGCAAGATCCGACCAATCCTCATGAAGTACCCAATCATCTGGGTGGCAACAACTCGTTGCTGCGCGTATGAGCCGTCAAGGAGCGCCACACATGCTGAATCCCGCCTGGCAACCCAACCACGATCAGGTCGAACGCCTGCTCGACATAAGTCATCATTTCCTCAGCGACCGTGTCATGCCCGATAGCCCCGCAGCAGTACCTGATTTCGGGGAGTTGCCGGTCCTGCTGGTGGCGAGCAAAGGCATCTCCGACGCCCCCGCGCCGCAATACCTGCTGCATGCACTGAACCGTCAATTGAACCTGCCCGGTCAGGCAACCGAACACACTTGGCATCTCACGCCACGGACGGAGCCGGACCTGGCGGCGGACACCGACCTTGTCCTCCTTCTGGTCGATGCCACACTGGAGGATACGCGGGCGGCCTATCTGACGACCAAACGGCTCGCCCAACGCGGGGTGAACCGTATCGGTGTGCTGTTCCGCTGCGGCAGCGACAACGCCGCCGCGCGCCGTTGTTACCGGCGGCTGGCGGTCGGCACCATTCGTTTCCTCAACCTGACGCTGCTGAATCTGGGCTGCCTGCCCAACCCAGGGCCGCACTTCGCCGCCGCGCTCGCGCATTCGGCCCAGGTGATCCGCAGCCAGCAGCAGGCGCAAGCCGCGGGCATGACGCCGTCATGACACTGCATATCCGTGCCGTCCCGCCCCCCGCTCAAGGCCGTGTGCGTCAGTTGCTGCTCGAGTCACTGCCGCAGCTGCTCGGCGAAGGGGTTCATGCACTGCCCTCGACCGGCATACTGCCGGCCGACACCCTGGCCGTACTGGATGCGGGTCAGCAGCTCTGGGTCATCAGCTTCAATGTGGACAAACCCGAGCTGGCGGCGCTGGATGGGCTGGCCGCTGCGCAGGCGGTACAGAATCTGCTGCCTTGGCTGAGCCAGGCCGGCTTTGTGCCGCCGTCGGTCAACAGCTGCAAGCTGCTGATTCTGAGTCATGTGGTACCGGTCGGAGCGACGGAGTTCTGCCAGCGCTGTGGCGGCGACTGGCGTCAACTGCGTTTCCTCGAGGTCAATGGCGACCTGGGTCTCCTGGCAGATCCCCTCAGTCCGGCAGCCGCACCCGCCGGCGGGCGCCCGCAGACGGCGGAATTGAAACCCCTCGACCGCGGCGGCGCTGCGCTCAGCCCGGAAGAAGAGGCCTTTTTCCAGCACTTATAGGTAGATCCATTACAGTCACCGAGTGCCGGGCCGATAGGCTGAATATCGATTAAATCAACACACTATCCAATTCTTGCAACCCTGAGTAGGGCCCGGAATACGCATGAACGACGTCAGCATCCACGAACTCTCTATCGTCGTGGTTGAGCCTTCTTCGGTACAGGCACAGATAATCGCCAAGCATCTGCATGAGATTGTGGTCCGCGACGTAAAATGCGTGCACAGCGGCGAGGATGCGCTCGAGCATCTGAACCGGTTCAAACCCGATCTTGTCGTCAGCGCCATGTATCTGCCGGATATGACCGGCGCCGAACTGGTACAACGGCTGCGCGCGAACCAGGATCTGGAAGATCTGCCGTTCATGCTCATCTCCAGCGAAACATCCTTCGCCATGCTTGACCCCATTCGCCAGGCCGGTGTCATCGCTATCCTGCCCAAGCCGTTCGATCCAAAGGATCTGCGCAAGGCACTCGCGGCGACACTGGAGTTCGTCAATCCCGATGAAGCGGCACTGGCCGACATCGAGCTCGACGATCTGGCGGTGCTGGTGGTCGACGACAGTTCCACCGCGCGTAAGCACATTTCACGCGTGCTCGGAAATCTCGGCATCGAAAACATTACCACAGCCGAAAACGGCAAGGCCGCCGTCGTGCTGATCGAGCAGAATTTCTTCGATCTTGTAGTCACCGACTACAACATGCCGGAAATGGATGGCGAGATGCTCACGCGTTACATTCGCGAACACAGCTCACAGCAGAGTATCCCAGTCCTGATGGTGACCAGCGAAGGCGATTCCAGCCGGCTGTCCGCGGTGCAGCAGGCGGGCATATCCGGCATCTGCGACAAACCGTTCGACCCCCAGACCGTCAAACAGATGATCCGCAATATGCTGGCGAATTGATGAGCTGAAACCCATTTCACAGCGGAGATTACGCTGCACCGACACCCCGCGGAATGACGTATGATGGCCCGGCCATCAATCACCGACCATCGCCATGGATGACAGCACGCCACCCACTCGCCGCGCCGTTTATGCCTGGGCCTTCTATGACTGGGCCAACTCCGCCTTTGCCACCACTGTCATGGCCGGCTTCTTTCCGCTGTTCTTCAAACAGCACTGGAATTCGGGCGTCATTGAAACCGTAAGCACCTTCCGCCTCGGCATGGCCAACTCCATCGCCAGTCTCATTGTCGTTCTGTTCGCACCGCTGCTGGGCGCGATTGCCGACCATCTGGATCGACGCAAGGGTTTTCTGGTGTTGTTCGCCGCGCTTGGCATTGTCATGACCGGCGCGCTGAACTTCGTTGCCCAGGGTAACTGGGAACTCGCCGCACTGTGCTATGTGCTGGCGGTGCTGGGCTTCTCCGGCAGCAACCTGTTCTATGATTCACTGCTGGTGTTTGTCGCCAGACCGAGCCAGCTCGATCGGGTCTCGGCGCTGGGCTTCGCGCTCGGTTATCTGGGCGGCGGCCTGCTGTTTGCGCTGAACGTAACCATGGTGCTGCACCCGGACTGGTTCGGACTGGCGGATAAATCCGCCGCTGTGCGCATCAGCTTTCTGACCGTCGCCGGCTGGTGGACCCTGTTCTCGCTGCCGCTGCTGCTGGGTGTGCGCGAACCCGCTGCCGCAGATCACACCACGCTGCCACAGGCGGTGGCGCGGGGCTTCGGTCAACTGCGCCGCACCTTGCGCGAGATCGGCCGGCTTCCGCAGACCTTCCTGTTCCTGCTCGCCTACTGGCTGTATATCGACGGCGTTGACACCATCGTGCGGATGGCGGTCGACTATGGCCTGTCACTGAATTTTCCGTCCAACAGCCTGATCACGGCATTATTGCTGACCCAGTTCGTAGGCTTTCCGGCCGCCATCGGCTTCGGCCGCCTCGGCGACCGCATCGGTGCGCGCCCCGCCATTCTGATCGCGCTTGCGACCTATGTATTCGTCACCGCCTGGAGCGCATTCATGACCGAGGTCTGGGAGTTCTACCTGCTGGCGGCCGTGATCGGCCTGGTCCAGGGCGGGGTGCAATCGCTGAGCCGTTCACTCTATGCGCGCCTGATTCCCCCGCAGCGCTGTGCGGAGTTCTTCGGTTTTTACAATATGCTGGGGAAATTCGCGGCGGTATTGGGGCCGGCCCTGGTGGGTTGGGTCGGCGTCTTGAGCGGCAGTTCACGAACAGGCATTCTGTCCGTTCTGATACTGTTCCTGCTGGGCGCGTTTCTGCTCACGCGGGTCGATCTGGCGCGCGGAATGCGTGACGCACAATCGGTCTGACAATTACAACAGGCTGCAGGATTCAATACAGACCCGGACAATGACAATGAAACGTACCACTTCCGCATTACTCAACGGACTGCTTACACTCTGGCTGTACGCGTTCACCAGCGTGGCCCAGGCCGGCGATTTCGAAATCGGCATGCAGGCGCTGGAACAGGGCTACACCCAACAGGCGATAGAACTCTGGCGCCCGCTGGCCCAGATCGGCGATCCCGATGCGCAATTCGGCCTGGGCGTTATCTACAACGATGCCATGGGGGTACCGCAGGACTACGCTGAGGCCAATTACTGGTTCCTGCGCGCGGCGGAACAGGGTTTTGCACCGGCGCAGTACAATCTCGGCAATGCCTACAAGAATGCCACCGGCATGCATCAGGACGACGCCATGGCGGTGATCTGGTGGCGCAAGGCGGCGGAACAAGACTTCGGGCCGGCGCAGTTCAATCTCGGCAGTGCGCTGCTGCACGGCAGCGGCGTGGCCAGGAATGAGGCAGCGGGATTGGAGTGGTATCGGCGCGCGGCCGAGAACGGTCATCCGATCGCCCGGTCCTATCTCGAGGAACAGGGTGTTGCGGCGGATATCGCCGGCAGCGTGGCCGGAACCGCAGCCACAGCGACCGCCGAGGACAGCAGACCGACACCTGTCCATACGCCCCCTCCGCCAGTGGCCTTGCTGCGGCCAAGACCGGCAGCACCGCCGGTCGCAACACCCCGGGTCAGCTCACCAGCCACCGACAGCATGACGGAGATCGATCCGCAAGCCTGCCGTGACTGGCTGCAGCAGGCGGGCGATGCCGCATATACGATTCAGCTCATGGCCAGTCGCGAGGCGCAATCGGCGCATCATTTTCTACGCGACTCCGCGCTGCAGCCGGCACCGGTCGTATGCCCTTATGCGACCGGCAAAGGCGTCTGGTACGCCATCGTCACCGGCCAATACCCGAATGCCACGCAGGCGCGCCAGGCGCTGGCGGAACTGCCGGAAGCGGTGCGCAAAGCCGGACCCTATCTGCGTAAGATTCCGGACCTGCGCAGGCGCGTCGGTACTGCACCCTAAGCGCGCAGCGGTGTGACTTTGCTGTCGGTGGTCGCCAGCCACGCCGCCAGCGCCGCCGCATCGACCGGTCGTGCAAACAGATAGCCTTGCGCTTCATCGCAACCCTGCGCACGCAGAAATTCCAGTTGCTGTTGCGTCTCGACTCCTTCCGCCGTCACTTTCAGCCCCAGACTGTGTGCCAGCTCGATGACCGCGCGCGCCACCGCAGCGTCCTTCTCAGCCGGAATCGCCGCGACAAAACTGCGATCGAGTTTGATCCGGTCGACCGGCAGCTGTTTCAGATAACTCAGCGATGAATAGCCGGTACCGAAGTCATCGATCGCGATGGTCACGCCCTGCGCACGCAGTCGACGCAATACGGTCAAGGCTTCCTGCATGTCGTTCAGCAGTGAACTCTCGGTGATCTCCAGCTCCAGCATGTCGTAGCTCAGGCCCGCCGCGCGCACAGCCTGGTCCAGCGTTGCCAGCAATGCGGGATCATGTAACTGCCGCACCGACAGATTGATCGACGCACGCAGATCGCGCAGCCCGGCGTCACGCCAACTGCGCACGGCGCGACACACCTCCTGCATGACCCAGTGACCGACGGGGACCATCAGCCCGGTCTGCTCGAGCGTGGGGAGAAACGTATCCGGTTCGCTCAGGCCGTGTTCGGGATGTATCCAGCGCAGCAGCGCTTCGGCACAAATCACCTGATTGGTATCGAGCCGGACCCGGGGCTGAAAATGCAGACACCACGCATCCGCCTGCTGCGCCTGCCGCAGTTCGCGTTCCAATGTGAGCCGGGTCGATATCTGTGCCGCCATTTCCGGCGTAAAGAACTGGAAACAGTTCCCGCCGTGCGCCTTGGCCTGATACATGGCGGCATCGGCGTTACTGATCAGCACATCCAGTTGCTGCGTATCGGCCGGGAACAGCGTTATTCCGACGCTGGTCGTCGCATACAGCGCCGTGTCATTGATCAAGAATTCGGCCGCCAGCGAATCCACCAGCTTCTGCGCAATCGGCGCGACCTCATCCACCGCCCGCAGGTTCTCCAGGATGACGACAAACTCATCGCCACCGAGCCGCGCAATGGTGTCCTCCTCACGCAGACAGGATTGCAGCCGTCCGGCAACCTCGATCAGCAACTGGTCACCGCAGCGGTGCCCGAGCGTATCGTTGATATCCTTGAAGTTGTCCAGATCCATGAACAGCAGCGCCACATAACGGCCGTCACGCCGCGCCCGTGACAACGCCTGCACCAGGCGATCACGCATCAGCGCCCGATTGGGCAAATCGGTCAGGACATCATGATGCGCCAGATGCTGCAGCCGTTCCTGCGCCTCTATCCGCTCGGTGATGTCCTTGCCGGTGGAAACAAAATGGGTGATACGCCCACGCCGATCCTTGAGCGGCGTGATGGTTTTCTCCTCGTAATAGAGCGTACCGTCCTTGCGCCGATTCGCCATCACCTCGGTGAAACTCTGACCGGCCAGAATGGAATCCCATAGTTCTTTGTAGAAGGTATCGTCCTGCCGGCCCGACTTCAGAATATTCGGTCTGCCACCCAGAACATCCTGTGCCGTGTAGCCGGTGATGCGGGTGAAGGCCGGATTGACATATTCGATCACGCCGGCTCGATCGGTGATGATGACGAGATCGGCAGTCTGCTCGACTGCACTCGATAATTGTTGCCGGCTGGCATCGGCCATGCGCCGCTCGGTCACGTCACGCGCATTCACCACCACCAGCGTCTCGCCGTCCTCCAGCGCGAGCGACTTGAAACTCGCCTCGAGCAAACGCCAGCCCCTGCCTTTGCCACGCACGCGGAACTCGCTCCACACTGGCACGCCCTGGCGCTTCAGCGCCATCAGCATGCGCCAGGTGGTGATGCGCACGTCGCGTTCATGTAGATAGTGACTGACATTCCCGCCGATAAGCTCGTTCGGTGCATAACCCAGCGTACGACTGACCGAGGGACTCACATAGCTGATTCGACCGGACTGATCCACCATGGCAATGATATCAACGGCATCTTCGATCAGTGCGCGAAACAGATGTTCGCTGTCATGCAGCGCCTTCTGCGCCTTGCGTCGCGCATCCGCCTCCTGCTGCAGATTTTTCACTGTCGCCGCCAGCGCACCCGTGCGTTCGGATACACGTCGTTCCAGATCCTGGTTGGCGGACCGCAAGGCCTGCTCGGCCGCATTGCGTCCGCCTTCCTCACGTCGCAGTCGACGCAACATATAGACCGCCACCAGCAGATACATCCCCATCGCAGCCAGTGCGATCAGCCCTATGCGCAAGCGCTCGGTCGCATAAACAGACGGGTCCGGCAGCACCGCAATATCCCAATCCGAGCCGGCGATGGCGCGCCGGTGTAATAATCCGGCGACGTCCGCAGCAGGCAGGATTGGCTCACCGATCATTTGGTCACGCGAGCCACCGGCATCGATTTCGATCAGGGCCGGCTGTGACCGGCGCAGAATCAACAAGCGCTGACCGGGCATCTCGCTGTTGGCCAGACGCCGGGCGATGGAATCCGGCGTGAAACTCAAGAACAGAATACCCAGTGGCGGACCCTGACGATTTTCGGGGTCCTGCCAGGGCACCATCAGATCGAAATGAAAGCGCGCCGGTCCCGGATGGATATACACATTCGTCCTGGTCGGGTCCTGGGCAAACTGACGGATATCGCTGCGACAGGTCTCGCCGATCACCTCGCCGAAGTCATCAACGTAGAGCTTCCGCCCATCCCGGCTGGCGAGGCTGACGGCATAGTGGTCAGGAAAATACTCGCGTGCGGCCACGCGCAGCTGCGCATGCAGATCGGTGTTCTCAGGATCGGCCCGCAGTGCATTCAGCAAATCCTGTTCGGCAACCGTGAACAGGCGCATCGGGATCTGCAGCGTCTTGAATACCAGATCGACTTCGCTGCCGACGGCATCGACAACATGCGTCGCCAGCTGGCGCTGCTCCTCCTGGAAATACCGATAGCTCAACGCCGCGAACAGCATGATCACGGCCAGTACGCCGAGCGACACTCCGATAATGAATTGTGTAACGCGTTTCTGCATGGTCGTGCGGCCATCCTGCGTCCCTGTCAGCAAGACACCGGCTGCGGCCGACCCATTCGACACGCCTCCCCCTCATTCGCAAGACGGCCGGAAGAGGCGGATTATTCCCGCACGGGCGCGGATGCCCGGTCAGTGAGGGTGGTCGGTACGGTAACCTGCTGAATTATTGACCAGGCAGGAAACGCCATAGGCGTCCTTCCTCATACGCCGGCTCAACCGTACCGAACTGACGCAGGCGCTCCTGCAGCGTCGGAGATGGATTCAGGATGAAGACGTCGCCGGTCAATTCGGCCGGCGCCGGCAGCTGATCCCAGGGCAGCAGATAGAATCGAACACGGGCATCGGCGGCGTGAACCACCGACAGCACTTCGCCGGGATTGATATCGCCGTTGGGCACAACGAGCAGCGGCCGCTCCGTCGCATTCAGCCGTCGCGCGACTTCATGGTTGTAACTGCTCATGGACTTGTTCCACCAGTATTCGGCGCGCACCAGACCGATGTCGGACCACAGCCCGCCCACCAGCAGCGCCAGCCACAGACCTACCCCGCCCCAGCGCCAAATCGCCGCCGGCCGGTTGATCATCCAGTCGAGGGCAAAGGCGACCAGGACCACTACCAGCAACAGTGCCGGCAGCAGATAGCGCGCCTCCAGCGAGCGGCGGCCGCCGTCGAGCAGATCCGGCCCGATGACAATGGCCGTGGTCGTTAACAGCAGCAGAAACAAAAGACGTTTCGACGCGCGCGGCGCATAGCGCAGCGCGATATAGAGCGCAGTCAACACCAGCACCACGGCGACGGGCACCAGCATCGGCGCCAGCGGACCATCGACGAACTGGCGGGTCAGATGCAGCCCCCAGGCGCTTATGAGCTTGTCCAGCGGCACCGGCACTGTCATCCAGCTGGTGACACTGCGGACACCGTCCAGACCACCGAGGAACAACGTCAGCCAGGGCAGAATCAGCAGTGCGGCAAGGCTCAATGACAGCGCAAACCGGACCAGCACCGCACGCTCGGTACGCGCGCACTCCCACAGCATCCATAGCGCCTGCACCAGCAGGACAACGCCGAGCATGAGATGGGTATAGAGACCGATCGCGGCGATCAACCCATACAGCAACCAGGCCGGCCAGTCGTCGCGCCGACGCGCATAGAGCAGGGCTGCGCACACCAGCGCGGTCATTACCGCCCACAGACTGTACTGGCGCGCCTCCTGCGCATACACAATGTGAAACGGCGACAGCGCGACCAGCCCGACCAGTAGTAGCGCGCCGCGCCGCTCGCGAAACAGTTCGCACCACAACCAGTACACCGCCGGCAGCAGCAACAGGCTCCACAACGCCGCCACTGTGCGGGTTGCCGTGCGTGCGTCATCGCTGAAATAAAAACCCAGGCGCGCGGACAGATAGTACAGGGGGGCATGCTCGGGACGGCTCATCAGTGCCCGCAGCGTCGCTGGCAGCCCCTGCCCCGCCTTTGGCTGCTGATAGGTCAGGAGCTCATCGCGGGTCAGGATGCGATTGCTGAAGACGTCGTCGACAAACATCTGGGTGGTGAATCCCGATACCCGCAATGCCGTATGCGCCTCATCGTGCCAGAGCACCTTACCGTCCAGATTGGCGAAGCGAAGGGCCGCGCCGGCGCAGACCGCGACCAGGGCAAGCAGCAGAATAGCGCGCCATAACTGTAGGTGGGACATGAGGATACTCGGTTCCAGAACCCTGCGGGTCGGCCGCTCGACTGTAGCAGGAAGTCCGCCGCCTGGGTACGCGGAAACCCCCACACTGCGAGATCCCGGTGTTTTTTTTCGCCGCCTTAACCCCATTTGCCGCCGCCGGCGTTTACCCGTATGTAAAGACACTTACGGGAGTTACTCCGATGGCCATACCGCATACTCACCACCGGCTGCTGCTGGGCATACTGATTATCACCCTGTCCGCCTGCAGCACCCCGGATACTGAACGGAATACCGAACTCAGCACCGCCACAACCGACACACCGCACTCGGAAAAGACGCCGGTCACCCCGAAGCAACCCGCTTCGGCACGAGTGACACCCGTGCCGGCAACCCCGTCGGCCCCAGTACAGTCGAAAGCGGAACAGAAAATTGAACGCGATGCGATCAGCGCCCTGTCCCCGGCCAAACGCATGGCCGACGCGTCCCACTTCGAATCCCATGTCGCGTCCGGCCGCTCGATCGCACGGCTGGATGAAATACGCATCGCCCGGGAACCGCTCGATCGCGAGAACTATGCGCACTACAGCAGCAACCCGGTCAAGCGTGCAGCAGAATTTCCCGTCTCGACCTTCAGCATCGATGTCGACACCGGCAGCTACAGCAACATTCGGCGCATGCTGCGTGAGGGACGCCTGCCGCCGCAGGACGCCGTGCGCGTGGAAGAGCTGGTGAATTACTTCGGCTACGACTATCCGCGCCCGAGTTCAAAGCGCCAGCCGTTCCAGGTCACGACCGAAATGGCGCTCACGCCCTGGAATCCGAAGACACACCTGCTGCAGATCGGCATTCAGGGCTATGAGGTCGAGAAGGCACAGCTGCCGGCGGCCAATCTGGTGTTTCTGATCGACGTGTCCGGCTCCATGCAGGCGGCGGACAAACTGGGCCTGCTCAAATCGGCCATGAAGCTGTTGGCGAAACAACTGCGACCGCAGGATCGTGTCGCTATCGCGGTCTATGCGGGCGCCTCCGGCGTGGTGCTGGAACCGGTCGCGGGTAACGAGACCTTCAGAATAGAACAGGCTATCGACGGCCTGCAGGCGGGCGGCTCGACCAATGGCGCCGCCGGCATCCGCCTGGCCTACGATCTCGCTGCCAGCGCCTTCGTACCGGGCGGCATCAATCGTGTGCTGCTGGCCACCGACGGTGATTTCAATGTCGGCACGGTGAACTTCGAGGCGTTGATCGACATGGTCGAGGAGAAACGCAAGAGCGGCATCGCGCTGACCACGCTCGGCTTCGGCAGCGGCAACTACAACGATCATCTGATGGAGCAGCTGGCCGATGCCGGCAATGGCAACCACGCCTACATTGATAGCCTGCACGAGGCGCAGAAGGTACTGGTCGATCAGGTCGGTTCCACCCTGCACACCATTGCCAAGGATGTGAAAATCCAGATCGAGTTCAATCCGGCCCAGGTCGCGGAGTATCGCCTGATCGGGTATGAGAACCGCATGCTCGCGCGGGAAGACTTCAACAATGACAAGATCGACGCCGGCGAGATCGGCGCCGGACACAGTGTGACAGCATTGTATGAAGTGGCGCTGGCCGGCCAGGGCGGCGAACGCATCGATCCGCTGCGGTATGGCACGGACGCTATCGAGCATCGCAATCATTCGGGCGAACTCGCCCAGCTCCGATTACGCTACAAGGCACTCGACAGCGACACCAGCCGTCTGATCGAAACACCGATCCTCAAACGCAATATCGTGCCTCGCCTGGCGCAGACCTCGGACCGATTCCGCTTCGCCGCGGCCGTGGCGGGTTTTGGGCAGCGACTGCGCGGGGGCGATTATCTGGAGCAGTTCGACTATCCGGCGCTGCTGGCGCTGGCGCGCAGCGGCCGCGGCAATGACCCCTTCGGCTATCGCGGCGAGTTCATTCAGCTTCTGAGCCTGGCCCAGACGCTGTCGGCGGTGACACCACCGCAGGCACGCAACACACAAGAGTGATGAACAGGCCGCTGTCTCAAACCCCAGCGCCGGTCACAAACGGCCGGCACTGGGTTAGGATGGCCAGCACCATGACGGATACCGATAGCGATGAATCCCTGATGCTGCGTTACTGCGCGGGCAACGCGGCTGCGTTCGAGGATCTGTATGGTCGACACAAGGGGCCGTTGTACCGCTATCTGCTGCGCCAGCTGCATGACCCCGGCCTGGCGGAGGAACTGTTCCAGGATATCTGGATGCGTATCGTCAATGCGCGCCAGAACTACCAGCCTCGCGCGAGCTTTCGCACCTTCCTCTATCACCTGGCGCACAATAGACTGATCGACCATTATCGGCGCAGCGGCCGTTCCCTCGAACTCGATGACAACTGTCCCGACAGCACCGCCGCCACGCGCGACTGGCAACCGGAGGTGCGCGCCGACAGTCAGCAGACCGTCGCCTTGTTGCTGGAACAGATCGCCGCCCTGCCCGAGCTGCAACGCGAGGCCTTTCTGTTGAAGGAGGAAGCCGGCCTCAGTCTGGATGAGATCGCCGCGGCCACGCAGGTGAACAGGGAAACGGCCAAGAGCCGTCTGCGCTACGCCCTGCGCCGTCTGCGTGAAGGACTGGGAGAATTGTTATGACCGAACCACGCGATGACTCGAAGGTAACACCGCTTGATGATCGGCGCGACCCGGCCTTATCGGCGCTGTATCGACAGGCACCGCAGGCGCAACCACCGGCGGCATTGGATAACCGGATTCTGAACGCGGCCCGCAACGCGGCTCGCACACCTGTCCGGCAGATGCGTCCGCGCTGGCTGGCCGCCGCCGGCGGCATTGCCGCCAGCCTGTTCGTCGCCGTGCTGGTGGTGCAGCTGTTACCGCACAGCACACAGGACCTACCGACGGTTGCCGCGCCGAAGAAACAGATCGAGCCGCCGGTATCGCGGCAGCCGGACCGCAATGAACAGGAGCTGGATTCAGCAGCCCCGATGGCCGATGCCATCGCGCCTGCAGCGCCCGCACCGGAACGCAAGGCACGCGTCCTCGAGTCGCTCGGCATGGCCAAGGATGAAATACGTTCGAGCGCTCCCGTTGTCGAGCGCATGGGAAAACGCATGGAACGCTCGCGGCAGGGCATGCCTGCCGATGAACCGGCCGGTTCCGCCACCGAATCCGCAGCCGTCGCCAGCGCACTGGCACCTGCGGACACCGACACCCGCCTGGATCAGCCCGATGACGCGCGGAATGTCTTCCGTGAAATAGCCCGACTGTGGCAAGACGGCGATACCGCCGCAGCACTGGAGCGCTATCGCGATTTCCGCCAACGTTACCCGGAGTTTGTTCCGCATGAGGAGGATCGCGTGCTGCTCGAAAAACTCGATGCGGCGGCGCTGCAATACACCGCACCCGCTCCGGCAACTGACGACTCAATAGCAGAGTAAGAGACAAATATGCCACGGACGATAGGAACCGGCGCATGGACTTACAGTTATCAACCTTCTGCCTCGAAGACGAATTCGCCAGCTTGCACTCACGCGCGCTCGGGATGATGCTATACAGCATTGCCCCCAATGACCGCATACCAGCCTTCTATCAGTACTCATTCGTCAGTTGCAGTCAATTCCGAAGAGCATTTTATGAATCACAACGAAGCACATAGATCTCACCGCATCGGCTGGCTACGCGCAGCGGTTCTCGGTGCAAATGACGGCATTGTTTCCACCGCGAGCCTGATCATCGGTGTCGCGGCGGCACATACTGCGCGCGAAGACATTCTTCTCGCCGGTGTCGCCGGCCTGGTTGCCGGCGCGATGTCCATGGCGGCAGGCGAATATGTATCCGTCAGCTCCCAGGCCGATACGGAGAACGCCGATCTGGAACTGGAGAAACGCCATATCGACAATGATCTGGAATTCGAGCGGCAGGAACTCGCCTCTATTTATGAAGGGAGAGGACTTGATGCCGCGCTGGCAAGGCAGGTCGCCGAGCAGTTGATGGCCCACGACGCATTGGGCGCACACGCAAGAGATGAACTCGGCATATTCGAGACTGCCAGGGCACAACCGATTCTGGCGGCATTCTCTTCCGCAGGCACGTTCACCATTGGCGCCGCGTTGCCTTTATTGGCTGCGCTGGTCGCCCCCGAAGCGCAGCTTATACCGCTGGTCGCAGGACTGTCGCTGCTGTTTCTGGCCGGTCTAGGGGGACTCGCCGCGCGCGCGGGCGGTGCATCCGTAACCATCGGCGCCGTCCGAGTTACGTTCTGGGGGGCGCTGGCAATGGGATTGACGGCGGTGGTAGGCCGATTGTTCGGGGTGATTGCGTAACGTGAAACGACTCCCGAGCACATTGCGGTCGCGCCACTCCAACGAATGCATGGGTGATTCTGAAACGGCAGTTACCTGATGGACCAGCGCAGGGAGTGCTGATGAGAAAGAACAAGAGTCTGTATATCTATATCCTATTGGTTCTTGCGCTATGCATGAGCCTTATGGAGGTTTCGTTCACCCTACAGGCACAGCAGGTATCGGACACGACACGGATCATCTGGGGTTTCGTGTTCCTGATCTCGAGCGTCCTCTGGGTAGCCAACGATGTGAAGGGCAGGAACTTTCCGCGGCCGTTCGAATTCAGTTTCCTGATGTACATTTTCTGGCCGATCGCGCTGCCATGGTACCTGATGAAAACACGCGGTGCCGAAGGGTTCGTGCTATTCCTCGGCTTTGTCGCGCTCTGGCTGGCGCCCTGGATGGCAGGCCTCGTGGCGTATACGTACTTCACCTGATTCACCCGCATACCTGCTTCCGCACTGCTATTTCATGTCGATTATATTTATGTTCGTTGGTGGCGGTGGAGGTGCCCCACTTAGTATGCTGGACGGTAATCGGAACTCGCGTAACTCAGATGAGAAGGGATTGACTGAGCCGCTGAACCGTATCTCGAAAGCGGCTTCGAGCCCGTCGCCCGCAAACGTAATGTTCGACACGTCCTGACTGCGGGTCGGTGTAATACGCGCCCGATCCAGCAGCCGCAACCACGCCCATGCGCCCTCTTCCACGACTTCGGTAGTTGCTTTCTTTAGCCCGTTAAACCGGTAACGTGCAGAGTAGAGCTTCTCAGACTCGGGCGGCCACTGGAACTCATACGCACGCGTAGGGCCATGCCTGTAGCTCAACTGTTGACCACCCATCTCCAGAGAAAAACCTTCGGCCATTTTATCAAGCCGTGTAGGCTTGAGATTGAACCGCACCAACGGTTGTTCCGCGCCCGCCGGAAAGAAGGCCTGGCGAATACGCTCCGCACGCTGCAGCTGGGACAACAGTTCGAATGAGTCTATCGGGGACTCACTGCGCCAGCGCCACTCACCGCCGGTCGCATCGATATAGGGCAGTATCCCCACCATGAATCTCTGCACCAGCCCGCCCTCGGAAAAAAAGCGACTGAAGTCGGCCAGGCTCACGTCCTGCCGGCTGTTCTGAGTAAACGGATAACGTCCCTGCAACGCCTCCTGGTAGAATGCGTAGACTGTCGAGACCCATTGTTCTTCGATCAACTTGCGCGTATCGATGCGATCGACCTGCACTGTCTGCTCAACCTGCTGTTGCTGCGCCACACCCTCGACGATCACCTGTCCGATCGTCGATTGCGGGCCCGGCCCGTCCGGTCGATCCACCTTCCACCAGCCCAGCGCATCCTTGCAGTTATAGGCCTGCGCATAGCGGGTGCGAATTTCATACGTTCCCGGCGTGTCCGGAATCGTCAGTTCGAACG